>DASZQC010000537.1:0-2233 GCA_035549815.1 Dongiaceae bacterium | reverse complement strand
TCCCTCGGCTGGACCCTGCTCGTGCTGCTGGCGGCGGTGATGCATGCCGGCTGGAACGTGCTGGTCAAGTTCGGCAACGATGCTTTGGTCAACATGACCCTGATCATGACCATGGCCGGCCTGATCGCGCTCTGCTTCGTGCCCTTCGTGAACTTTCCCGATCCCGCGAGCTGGATCTTCCTCTTCGGCTCGCTGGCCACCCATGTCGGCTATTACGTCTTCCTGCTGCTCGGCTACCGCTACGGCAACCTGTCGCTGGTCTACCCGACGGCGCGCGGCTCGGCGCCGTTGCTGGTGGCGGTCAGCTCCTGGCTCTTCGTCGGCGAGGCGCTCTCGCCGTTGGAAATGGCGGGCGTCGCCAGCATCTCCGCCGGCATCCTCAGCCTGATGGTCGATCGCGCCGGCGACGCCAGGCACAATTGGCGCGCCGTCACCTTCGGCCTGCTCACCGGCCTCAGCATCATGGGCTACACCTTGTGCGACGGGCAGGGCGTGCGCGTGGCCGGCGACAAATGGGGCTATATCGTCTGGTTGTTCGTGCTCGACGCGCCGGCCCTGGTGATCATCTGCCTATGCTTGCGCGGGCAGAAATTGTTCACGCTGGCCGCGCGCCATTGGCGCGTCGGCGCGATCGGCGGCGCGCTTTCCATGGCCGCCTATGGCATCGCCATCTACGCGATGAGCCAGGCCTTCATGGCCCAGGTCGCGGCCCTGCGCGAGACCAGCGTGATCTTCGCCGCCATCTTCAGCGCCTACATTTTGAAGGAGCGCTTCCACCCCCGCCGCTACGCCTCCGTGGGACTGGTGGCGCTCGGCGCGGTGCTGTTGCATTGAGGCGGTAGTCAGGAGCGCAGGGAGACATAGACCTTGCGCAATGTTTCGGTGACTTTCCACACTGTCTGTTGCCCGGCATGAAGCCGCACCACGTCGCCTTGCTTCAAGGTCATGGGCGCACCATCTTTGAACTCCACTTCGGCGGCGCCGTGCAGCACGACGAAGATCTCGTCCACCTCAGTGTCGCTCATGGTGCCGGGCGTCATCTCCCAGACCCCGACATTGACATTGCCGAACTGGCCCAGACCCTTGGCCCCGGTTTGCGGCGATCCGGCGATGCGCTGGGCGGCCGGCACGTCGCTCAAGGGGAGTTTCAGCCTGGCAGCTGCTTCCTGCGTCCAACTGTCGATCATGAGTGTCCTCGTCCGTGTTCCTGGGGCGTCGCGATCCTATCGCCGGGGCCGGATGGCCGACAAGCGGCCCCCCGTTGATCTATTCGCGGCGCCCGGCTAGGTAGCTTGCAAGAAACCGGGGGAAGCCAACATGGCGCGCGATCCGCGATACGACATTCTGTTCGAACCGATCCGGATGGGGCCGGTCACCGCCAAGAACCGCTTCTTCCAGGTGCCGCACTGCAACGGCATGGGGATGAGTTTCCCCAGCGCCATGATCGCCATGCGCCGGATCAAGGCCGAAGGCGGCTGGGCCGTCGTCTGCACGGAAGAGACCGATATCCATCCGACCGGCGACATGTCGCCGCTGGTCGAGGGCCGGCTGTGGGACGATCGCGACATCCCGGTCTTCGCCCGCATGAACGAAGGCATCCACCTCCACGGCGCGCTGGCGGGCATCGAGCTGACCCACACCGGCCCGCGCGACGCCTGCCTCTACAGCCGCGAGGCGCCGCTCTCCGTCGCGCATGTGCCGGTCTATGCCGGCGACTATCCGGTGCAGGCGCGCGCCATGGACCGCACCGACATCCGCAATCTGCGGCGCTGGCACCGCGACGCCGCGCTCCGGGCGAAGCTGGCGGGGTTCGACGTGGTCTACATCTATTGCCACGCGGGCAGCTCGCTGGCCGGCGATTTCCTGTCGCGCCGGCGCAATGATCGTGGCGACGAATATGGCGGCAGCCTGGAGAATCGCGTGCGCCTGACGCGCGAATTGCTGGAGGATACCCGCGATGCGGTCGGCGACATCTGCGCGGTGGTGCTGCGCTACGTGGTCGACGACCAGATCGGCCCCGACGGCAAGGCCGACATGGAGGAATCGCGCCACATCGTCGAGATGCTGGCAGAAGTGCCGGACGTCTGGGACGTGAATGTGCGCGAATGGCGCCGCGATTCCATGCCCTCGCGCTTCGGCCCCGAGGGTTCGCAGGAGGAGTTCATCGGCTTCGTCAAGAAGCTCACCAGCAAGCCGGTGGTGGGCGTCGGCCGTTTCACCTCGCCCGATACCA
>DASZQC010000536.1:0-9739 GCA_035549815.1 Dongiaceae bacterium | reverse complement strand
CAAGACCTCGCCGGCCCTTGGGCCTTCCAGGTCAACGTCCTCGATGACAAGCGGCTTGCCGGCGGCGGTGGCAAGGGCAGCGCGGACTTTCATTGATTCTCTCCTTTAGTTCTCTCGATTGGCAGCGGCGGCGGAATTCTGAGCCATGCAGCCCCAGCCGTCGTTCCTTCCATCCAGCGGTGATATCGCCGCCTCAAGTTCCATCTCAAACCCGGTGATGCCCGCGTGCGTCAGGAACATGTACTTCACGATCGTCACGTCCCATGGACGCTCCGGACGTACGCCCGATTTCTTAACAGTCGCCTCATAGCCGGCCGCGCGGGCCATGCTGGCGAATGCCTCGGCACGATCTTGGTCCGGAAATACGATGGAGAAGTCGACGTCTCTCGGTATCGAGAAATCGTCGCCTGAGCGCTGCAGACGGCGAAGGACGTCTCCGTTCAGATCATCCGGGAACGTTTCTTCGCCGTCCACATTGCCACCCGTCAATTACTTCAGAGCGCCGGAAGCCTTCGCGACATGGGTCGCGATGGCATCCATCAAGGCCGGCGACAGGCAGTCATAGGGCGGCAGCTTCAGCTCCTTCAGCCGCGCACGCACCGCTTTCATCTTGTCCGGCTTGTAGCCCGATTCGATGATGGACGACACGAAGGCCGCGAAGGTCGGCGGCGACCAGCCCTTCTGCTTCGACAATTCGGTATGTATGAAATCGAGGCCATAGAACGGATGCTTGCTGTTCTCGATCCGGCCATACATGTGCACGCCGCAATCCTTGCAGGCGTAACGCTGGATGGTGGCGCTGGAATCGACGACCTTCAGTTTGTCGCCGTTCGCCGTCACCTTGACCGCATCGCGCGGCGCGACGGCGACCTGCGAGAACAAAGCGCCTTTCGGCTTCCAGCATTTGGTGCAGCCGCAGACGTGGTTGTGCGCGCTTTGCGAGCTGACGGCGACGGTCACCGGATTGGTCGCGCATTTGCAGGTCAGTGTGCCGCCGGCAAAATTCTTGACGACGTCCTTCTTCACGCCCCGGTTCACCGCCGGGTGAATGGATGGTCCAGCCATGTCTTATCTCCCCTGTGTCACGCCGATGACGCGCCCCTTCTTGCCGAGGGCAATTGCCTGGCGGTGCCTCCCACCGACATTTGGATTGGCGGTCAATTCGTGCGGTTGCGCAGAATATGCGGAAAGCCGGCTTCAGGGGAAGGCGTTAACCGGGCCTCGCGCGCAATTTGCCACGCAAACAGTTGCAATAAGGCGATAGGACCCCAAGTTCGTAGATGGCCCATGCGGAAACAACCCTTTGGGCCAAGCTGCGAGATTCTTACCGGGAGGCGACTGATGGCTCAGAAGATCGTCGATCAGAAAATCATAAATCTTTACGACAGCTATACCCACGGCGGCATGAACCGCCGCACCTTCTTCGACAGACTGGTAATTCTGGCCGGCGGCACCGCCGCGGCGACCGCCATGCTGTCGCTGTTGCAGAATGATTACGCCAAGGCCGAGGTCATCAAGGCGGACGATTCGCGCATCAAGACCGAGACCGTGAATTTCACTGCCGGGTCCACACAACTCTCCGGCTATCTCGCGATGCCCGCGGACGGCGGCAAGCATCCCGCGATCCTGGTCGTGCACGAGAATCGCGGACTCAACCCACATACCCAGGACACCGCCCGCCGTCTCGCCGTCGACGGGTTCACCGCGCTGGCCGTCGACTTCCTGTCGCCGATCGGCGGCACGCCGACGGACGAGGACAAGGCGCGCGAAATGATCGGCACGCTCCAGGCGCCGGACGTCACCGGCTGGGCGCAGGGAGCAGTCGCCTACCTGCGCAGCCATCCCGCCTCCAACGGCAAGGTCGGCGCGGTCGGCTTCTGCTGGGGCGGCGGGGTGATCGGCAGGCTGGCGGTGGCCGAGCCGACGCTGGATGCCGGCGTCGTCTATTACGGCGCGCAACCGCCGGCGGAGGACGTCGCCAAGATCAAGGCGCCGCTGCTGCTGAACTATGCCGGGCTGGATGAGCGGATCAATGCCGGCATCCCCGCCTTCGAGACGGCGCTGAAGGCCGCCGGCACCAACTACACGCTCTACGTCTATGACGGCGTCAACCACGCCTTCAACAACGACACCGGCTCCCGCTACGACAAGGCGGCGTCCGATCTGGCCTGGGGCCGGACCACCGCTTTCTTCAAGGAACACCTCTCCGCAGGGGCTTGAGCCTGACCGGTCGGGGGCCTGATCACGAAATCGTGATCCGGACCCCCGACGGATGTTCAGAGGCGCCCCGTTAAACCACCGGCGCATGCAGCGGCCGGCCTCATAAGCCGGCCAATTCTCGTGCCTTGAACGAAACTCGCGAGTTCTATAACTTCTCGCGCGGGTGAAACCGGAGAGTTCAAACATATGGCCCTGCCCCAATCGACGCCCGCGCGCAACGACCGGCGACACCGGATCGTCCTTGCCGCATCCCAGATGTTCGCCGCCCGCGCCTATGTCGAAGTCCAGATGGACGACCTCGCCAAGGCAGCGGAAGTCGCCAAACCCACCATCTACCGCTACTTCAAGTCCAAGGAAGACCTGTTCCTGGAAGCTTTGGACGGCACCATGAACGATCTGGTGGGCGAGGTCAGCCGCGTCGCCGCCGATACCGGGCCGGCGCCGGACGTATTGCGGAGCATGATTGCCGCGGCGCTCAAATCCTTCGCCCGCTGCACCGCCGCCATCCAGGCGCTGGACGGCACCGATGCCGCCCTCGGCGACCGTGGCCGGGCGATGCTGCGCCGGCGGGCGCGCCAGATCCGCGAGGAATTCTCCAAGGTCGTCGCGCATGGCGTGCGCGAAGGGTCATTGCGCGGACTCAATCCCGACGTCGTTTCGCGTGCTATACTGGGGGCCGTGCGCGTGGTCTCCATGTCAGAGGAAAGCCCGGCCGACGGGCCGGGCGCCGAGATCCTCATTGACCTGCTGCTGAACGGTCTGGCCGAGCAGACGCGGACCCCGCAAGGTTAAACTGATGCGGACTCGCACTCTTCTTTTCCTGGGCGCATTCGTGGCAGTCGCGGCCGCGGCCGGCATGTGGGGCCGCTCGCACTTCTATGACGCAGTGACCGCCGAGGCGGCGCCGACCGCCGCGCGCCAGCAGGGAGCACCGGCGGGCGGCGGCAAGCCGGGCGTGCCGGTGCGCGTCGCGGAGGTGAAGACCGCGACGATGCCGATCACGCGGCGGACCATCGGCTGGGTCGAGCCGATCGCCACGGTCGAGGTCAAGTCGCGCATCGCCAGCGTGATCATGGAGCAGCGCGCGACGGAGGGGCAGTTTGTCGAAGCCGGCGATATCCTGTTCGTTTTGGATGACCGCGAGGCCAAGGCCGCCATTGCGCAAGAGGAAGCGACCCTGAAGAAAGACCAGGCTTTGCTCGACCTGGCCCAGGCCAATCTGGATCGCGCACAGCAGCTCGCCGCAAAGCAGACCGTTTCCAAGCAATCGCTGGACCAGGCGAAATCGGAAGCGCGCGCGGCCGAGGCCGCCGTGACCGCCGATCGCGCCATCGTCGAGGCGAACAAGCTCACCCTTTCCTACACCGTCATCAAGGCGCCGATCAGCGGCCGGCTGGGCGCGATCCCGGTGACGCCCGGCAACCTGGTGGGCGAGAACGATGCGACGGCCCTGGTGAAGATCACGCAGATGAAGCCCATCCGCGTGACCTTTACTTTGCCCGATCGCGACCTGGACCAGTTGCGGACCGCGCTTTTCAACGATCCGCCGGCGACCGTGCGCGTCTTCACCAAGGGCGAGACCGAGGCGCGTGCGGAGGGCCGTCTAAACTTCATCGACAGCGCGGTCGATATCAATTCCGGCACCATCACCGCCAAGGCGGAGTTCGCCAACGACAAGCTCGAATTGTGGCCGGGCCAGTATTTTGACGTGGAGATCGAGCTTGGCCGCCGCGACAACACGCCTTCGATCCCGACCGTGGCCTTGCAGGTAGGCCAGAACGGCCTGTTCGTGTTCGTCGTCAAGGACGACAACACGGTGGAAATGCGCAACGTCACCACCGCCGGGAGCAAGGGCGAGATGAGCTCCATCGCCAGCGGGTTGCAGGCAGGCGAGCGCGTCGTGATTGACGGCCAGCACCAGTTGGCGCCGGGCGCCACTGTCGCGGTCGAAGGGGCCGTCGAATAGGCCCATGACTTTCGCCGAGAGGGACGCTGGGCATGAACATCTCTGAATTCTGCATCCGGCGGCCCGTCGCCACATTGCTGATGTCCGTCGCGTTGATCGTGGCGGGCCTTTTTGCGTTCAGTCACCTGCCGGTCGCAGCGCTGCCGCGCACCGATTTCCCCACCATCAACGTCTCTGCCGACCTGGCCGGCGCCTCGCCCGACACGATGGCGAAGTCCGTCGCGACGCCGCTGATCAAGCAGTTCGCCACCATCGAAGGCATCGAAACAATCAGCGCCACCTCGCGCCAGGGCGAAACCGATGTCACCCTGGAGTTCGAGTTGGACCGCGACATCGATGCGGCGGCCGCCGACGTGCAATCGGCGATTTCGCGCGTCAGCCGCCGGCTGCCGGACGACATGGACGATCCGCCGAGCTACCGGAAGGTCAATCCGGCCGACGCGCCGATCCTGCTGCTCGCCTTGCGCAGCGACGTGATGGCGCTGTCGCAACTGGACGATTTCGCCCAGCAGGTGATGTCGCCGCGCCTCTCTACCCTGGCCGGCGTGGCGCAGGTGCAGGTGTTCGGCAGCCAGAAATATGCCGTCCGCATCCAGGTCGACCCCAATGCGCTGGCCGCGCGCGATATCGGCATTGACGAGTTGCAGGACGCGGTGCGATCCTCGAACACCATCACGCCGGTCGGGGTCATCCGCAACCAGGACCAGACGCTGACCATCCAGGCCGAGACGCAGCTCAACGACGCCGAACAATTCGCCGGCCTGATCATCGCCACCCGCGACGGCAAGCCGGTGCGGCTGCGCGACGTGGCGACGGTCATCGATTCCGTCGAGAACAACCAGGTCGCCAGTTGGTATAACGGCGCCCGCTCCATCGTCATGGCCATCCAGCGGCAACCCGACGCCAATACCGTCGAGGTGGTCGATCGCATCAAGGAAATGCTGCCGCAATTCCGCGACGAGCTGCCGCCGACCGTGACCATCAACCTGCTGAACGACCGCTCTACCTCGATCCGCGAGGCGGTGGCCGACGTGGAGTTCACCCTGGTGCTGGTGGTCGCGCTGGTCATCCTGGTCATTTTCCTGTTCCTGCGCCGGGCGACGGCCACCCTGATCCCCAGCGTCGCGGTGCCGATCTCGCTGATCGCGACGCTGGCCGGCATGTACCTGCTCGATTTCTCCATCGACAACATCTCGCTGATGGCCCTGACGCTGACCGTCGGACTGGTGGTCGATGACGCCATCGTCATGCTGGAGAACATCGTCCGGCATATCGAGGAGGGCATGCAGCCGTTCGAGGCGGCGCTGAAAGGCAGCCGCGAGATCGGCTTTACCATCATTTCGATCACCGTCTCGCTGGTGGCGGTCTTCATCCCGGTGCTGCTGATGGGCGGCGTCGTCGGCCGCATCTTCCATGAATTCGCCATCGTGGTGGTGATGGCGATCGCGGCCTCCGCCTTCGTGTCCCTGACCCTGACGCCGATGCTGTGCGCGCGCATGCTGAAGGCGCTGAAGCCCGGCCAGCATCGCCACCAGAACCTATTCGACCGGATCCTGGAGCGCTGTTTCGACGCGATGCTGGCGGTCTATGATGCCGGCCTGCGCTTCTGCCTGCGGTTCCGGCCGCTGATGCTGCTGGTGTTCATCGCCACCGTCCTCGGCACCTGGCATCTCTATACCGTCATCCCGAAGGGCTTCTTCCCGCAGGAGGATATCGGCCAGCTTTCGGTGCAGACCGAGGCACGCGAGGACATCTCCTTCGCTGCCATGGTCAAGCTCCAGCAGCAGGTCGAAGCCGTGTTCCGCGGCTCGCCCTATGTGAAGAGCGTGGCCACCGTCGTCGGCGGCGGCAATTCCTCCAACAGCGGCCGCTTCTTCGTCGAGTTGAAGCCGCGTGCCGAGCGGCCGGAACTGCCCAAGGTCCTGGCGGATCTCCGCCGCGAGCTGGCACCGATCGCCGGCGTTTCCACCTACATTACGCCGGTGCAGAATCTGCGTCTCGGCGGCCGCTCGTCGCGCAGCCAGTATCAATTCGTGCTGCAGGCCGTTGATCAGGAAGCCTTGTTTTCCTGGACCGACAAGGTGGCGCAGGCCATGCAGGCCGATCCCACCTTCGCCGACGTCACCACCGACCTGGAGACCAGCGCGCAGCAGGCCAGCCTCATCGTCGACAAAGACAAGGCCAATGCGCTCGGCATCACCGCCGACCAGTTGCGGTCCACGCTCTATTCCGGCTTCGGCACGCGCCAGGTCTCGACCATCTACGCGACCGGCGACAACTACTCGGTGCTGATCGAGTTCGACCCGCGCATCCCCTGGGGACCGGAATTGCTGGATTCGGTCTACGTCCGCTCCTCCTCGAACCGCCTGGTGCCGATCGGCGCCTTTGCCGAGGTGCGCCGCACCGTCGGCGCGCTCAGCATCAATCAGTTGGGCCAGCTTCCCGCGGCGACGATCTCGTTCAACCTCCCCGCCGGCGTGGCGCTGGGCGACGCCGTCGCGCGCACGGAGACGATCAAGGCCAGTGTGGGCCTGCCGACGACCATCACCTCGACCTTCTCCGGCAATGCGCAAGTGTTTCAGGATTCGCTCGCCAACCAGGGCCTGCTGATCTTCGCGGCCGTGGTCACGATCTATATCGTGCTGGGCATGCTCTATGAGAGCTTCGTGCATCCCTTCACCATCCTGACCGGCCTGCCATCGGCCGCGATCGGCGCCTTCATCGCGCTGGAGCTGGCGGGCATGGACCTCAGCATGGTGGCGGTCATCGGCATCCTGATGCTGATCGGCATCGTAAAAAAGAACGCGATCATGATGATCGACGTCGCCCTCAGCCTGCAGCGCGAAGGCATGGCGCCGGCGGAGGCGATCTATCGCGCCTGCGTGTTGCGTTTCCGCCCCATCATGATGACGACCTTCGCCGCCATCATGGGCACGCTGCCCATCGCGCTGGGCCACGGCGCCAGCGCCGAGCTGCGCCAGCCCCTCGGCATCGCGGTCGTCGGCGGCTTGGTGCTGTCGCAGGTGCTGACCCTGTTCATCACGCCGGTGATCTATCTCTATATGGAGAATCTGTCGGCGGCCCTGCGCGGCCTGTTCCGCAAGCCGATCGCGCACCCGGCCGAGTGAGGGTTATAATTCCGCGCGCCGCGGCATGTCGGCGCCGCGGCGCGAGCAGGTGATCGAGGCGGCGCGCGCCGCAAATTCCAGCAGCTTGCCCAGGTCGGCTTGAGAGAGCGCCGCGATCCCATCCGGCGACAGGCGGTCATGCTCCGCCAGCCAGGTCAGCAAGGCCGCCTGGAAGGTATCGCCGGCGCCGACCGTGTCGATCACCTTCACCCGCGGGGTCGGCACTTCCGCGACCAGGCCGGAGGTTGTCATGGCAATGGCGCCGGCATCGCCGCGCGTCGCCACGGCCAGGCTGACACCGCGACCCAGCCAGTCCTGCAAAATCGACCGCTCATCGGCGCCGGGATAGAGGAAGGCAATATCCTCGATGCTGGCCTTCACCATGTGCGCCCGCGCCGTCAGCGCCGCGACCCGGGCGCGCCACAGGCCGCGATCGGGCACGATGCTGGGCCGGATGTTCGGATCGTAGGAGATGAAGCGCCGTGTCCGCTCGCGCGTCACCAGCGCTTCGAGACTGCCGGCCGTTGGCTCCAAAGCGGTCGAATAGGAGCCGATATGCACCACGCGGATCGCGTCCGGCAGTTGCGCCGGCAGCTCCGACAGCTCGAGCGACCGGTCGGCCGTGCCGCTGGTATAGAAGGAATAGCTCGGCACGCCTTTGTCATCGAGCGCTACGACCGCCAGGGTGGTCGGCGCGCTGGTGCGCACGCAAAGGCCGGTATCGACGCGCTCCGACGCCAGGTGCGCCAACAGATTCTGGCCGAACGGATCGGTCGACACCTTGGTGAAGAAGCCGGCAGACTGCCCCAGCCGGCTCAGCGCCATGGCAACATTGAGCGGCGATCCGCCGACCCGTGCATCGAGCGCGATCCGCGACGTATCGGCCGTGCCGCCCGTCCCCATGAACACGTCATAGAGCGCATCGCCGCAACTGAGGATCATCGTTTCCCCCTGATCAGCCGGTCTTACGCCGGGATTTCCAGATCATAGACCAGAATGCCGGTGATCCCGCCATCGGCCGCGGCCACCAGCCTTGCCCCTGCAGCCCGGTGCGCCGGATCCACCAGATAGGCATCGCGCGACGCGGCATCCCGGAAATCCACGATGAAGCCCTCGGCGAAGCCTTTGTCCATCCCTTCCTCGGGACTGACATTGGCGCCGACATGAACGGCCTGGATGCCGCCGAGGCGCCGCTTCAACGCGACGATGTCGGCCAGGATCGCATCCCGTTCGCTCCGCTCCACCTCCGGGCGGAAGCGGACAAAGACGCAGTGTCGGATCATCGGGGCGGCTCAGAGCTTCGCGTAATCCGGCACGATCAGGCGATAGGGCGGCTCATCCTCTTCCACCTCGGGGAAACGCGACACCATGTCGAGGAAGTAATTGTCGGTTTCATCATCGTTCACCACCGACACCTCGCCCACCAGGGAATCGCCACCGGCGCCCCAGAAGGAATGCAGGTGGCCGGGCTCGAGCGTGATGGAGCAGCCGGGCTGGATCTGGACGATGCCGCCGGCCTTCACCTCATGCTCGATGCCGTCCATGCGCACGACGACCGGCTTGTCCTTGTCGGCGCCGCCGCCTTGCTTGGCGTTGTAGAGCTGGACCTCGAGCGGCGCGCCACCGCGGACGATGATGTCCTCGGTTTTCACGCCGTGGGTGTGCATCGGCGTGATCTGGTTCTTGCGCGAGATCATGATTTTTTCCGCATACACCATGCCGCCGCCGCGCTTCAGATTCTCCTGGCTGCCGTTGCGGATGGTGAACAGCAGCAGCCCGGTATCCTCGAAGTCGCCGCGGCCGAAATCGGTGATGTCCCAGCCGAGGCGGGCGCGGATCGCCTCGCGCGCGCGGTGCTTGTTCTTGCGCCAATCGTCCGGCGTCCAGTTGGCGAATTCCGGCATCTTGAAGCCGAAGGAGGCGATGAATTTCTCGCCCTCGCGGATGATTTCGTTGAGCTCGGATCGCTTCATGGCTTTCTCCGTAGGCTACGCGGCCGGCCTTGCGGCGCGGGACTGGTCCGGAATATTGACCGTGGCGGGCGTCAGCGGCGGCAATCCGCGCACCAGATCGGCCGCCCGTTCGCCGATCATGATCGTCGGACCGTTGGTGTTCGACGAGACCAGGGTTGGCATAATCGAGGAGTCGCAGACGCGCAAGCCCTCCAGCCCATGCACCTTCAGGTCCGGCCCGACCACCGCCAGGGCGTCGGTTCCCATCTTGCAGGTGCCGACCGGATGATGGTCGGTCTTGGCGTTTTTCCAGGCATACTGTACCAGGTCCTGGGGTCCGGTCAGCGTGGGACCGGGCAGGACCTCGCGCAGCACGAAGGGCTGCAGCGCCTTTTGCCGCATGATCTCGCGGGCCAGCTCCAGGCCGCGCAGCGACATCTCCCGGTCATAGGGATCGTCCCAGTAATTGGGGT
>DASZQC010000535.1:0-8626 GCA_035549815.1 Dongiaceae bacterium | reverse complement strand
ACCGCGATGCGGTCGCTCATGGTCAGCGCTTCTTCCTGGTTGTGCGTGACATAGATGAAGGGGATCTTCAGCTCCTTCTGGTAGCGCCGGATCTCCACCTCCATCTCGGAGCGCAACTCGCGGTCCAAATTGGCCAGCGGCTCGTCGAGCAGCAGCAACGCCGGCCGCGCGATCAGGCCGCGCGCCAGCGCCACGCGCTGCTGCTGGCCGCCCGACAATTCATGCGGATAGCGCGCGTCCAGCCCCTTCAGGTGCAACAGGTCCAGGATCCAGGCGAGTTGCTGGTCGCGCCTGGCTTTGTCGAGCTTCTGCATGCGCAGCGGAAAGACGATGTTCTCCGCCACATTCTTGTGCGGGAACAGCAGGAAATTCTGGAACACCATGCCGACATGCCGGCGATAGGGCGGCAGGTCCGTCACCACTTGGCCGGCGATGCGCACCTCGCCCTCGTTCGGCCGCTCCAGCCCGGCGATGATGCGCAATAGGGTGGTCTTGCCCGAACCGCTGGGGCCGAGCAGGGCAAAGAACTCGTTCTGGTCGATGGCGAGGTCGACGCGCTCGACCGCCGTCACCGGGCCGAAACGCCGCGTCACTGATGCAAGTTCAAGCGCGGCGTTCGGCACGGTGACCCCCGCGACAGATCCAATGGGAGGAAGCGACATGGTATCGATCGCGGGAACCGGGGCAACAGGTCATGTGATCAGGGTGCTTCGGCCTCAGGACGCTTCCACGTCCGACCAGATCCGTTCCCATTTCTCTGGCGAAGAGGGCTGGTCGAACATGTGGAGCTGGGCGGCGTCGGCGCTCTTTTCCTGGAAATAGAGCTGGATTTCGTCCGGCTTCAGCAATTCGCGCACGTCGACGGTGCCGCCATAGCCGGTGGAGCGCACGACGCGGGCGAAATTGTCCTTGGTCAGGTAGCGGTTGATCCATTTCAGCGCCAGCTCGACCTGCTCCGAGTTGGAGCCGGAGCTGATCATCCAGGTATCGACCCAGCCCAGGCCGCCTTCCTTCGGCTTCAGCACATGCTGCACGTCGAAATCGATCTTGCCTTCCTTGCGCAGCACGGTCAGGTGGCGATAGGTCTCGGCGAATTCCGGCGCCGCCCAGATGGCGCCGCCGCGCATCAGCCGGTCCAGTGCGTCATAATCCTGGTAGCGCGTCATCAGCAGCTTCTTCTGCGCGATGAGCAGCTTCTTGGTCTCTTCCAGCTCCGCGTCGGTCAGGTTGTAGGGGTTGAACGGCTTGCCGTCGGGCCGGTCGCCGTTGATGGTGCCGAGGTTGGTCGCCGCCAAAATGCCCATCAGCGCGATGTTCTCCTCGAACCGCGAGTTGGAGGAGAGCTTGCCGGCATATTTCTCGTTCAGCAGCAGGCCGATAGAGCCGATATCCTCGGCCGCCACCTGGCTGGTGTTGACGGTGATGCCGTAGCCGCCCCAGCAATTGGGCGCCGCCACGTTGGTGGCGCCATCCTCGGTCGCCAGCAGCTTGAAGCTCGACGGCAGGAATTCCGGGAACACGTTGGCGGTGTTGGGGATCTTGCCATAGTCGACACCCTGGGTCAGGCCCTGCTTGAAATAGAGCCGCGGCCAGAAGCCGTCGGCCTGCACGATGTCGAAGTCCTTGGTGCCGCCGACCTTCATCTTGTTGAAGGCTTCGGAATTGCCGTCGAAGAAGGTGGGCGAGAAGCGCGCGCCGGTCTCGCTCTCGAATTCCGCGATCGTCTCCTTGATCGCGTAAGGCTGCCACATCAGCAGCCGCAGCGTGGTCGCCGCCGCTTCCGCGTTGCTGATGAACGGCGCCACCGGCTGGAAGATCGTGGCACCGGCCGCAACGGCAGCACCGCGCAGCAGAGTCCGGCGGGTGACGCCGGATGAGCCAGTTGAAGTCTTGCTGATTCCACTCATGCCCCATCTCCCTGTTTCTGGCCGAGTTCTGGGCTCGGTCGTGGTTGTGCGTCCCTGTCCGGTCCGTGCCGGTTGCCACAAATTACAACACAATTGCCAGAAAGTGCAAGATAGTGCTAAAAATAACAAACGACCTCCGAGATTGCCCGGATGTCGCTTGCCGCTTCGCCGCCGGTTCCGTTAGGCCGGTGGCGGGCGGCAACAGATCAGGAAGGAACGCAATCGTGCTGGCAGAGGAACGGCAGCGGCTCATTCTCTCGATGGTGAATGCGCGGGGCTCGATCTCGATCACCGAGATCATGCGCAAGCTGAAAGTGTCGCGCGAAACCATCCGCCGCGACCTGGTGCAGCTCGACGAGGAGCAGCGCCTGCGCAAGACCCATGGTGGCGCGCTGTCGCTGGAGCAGAGCGAGCCGGAACTGAAGGTCCGCCAGGTCACCAACCCCGGCGGCAAGCGCGCCATCGGCCATCTGGCGGCCGGCCTGGTGCCGGACGGTGCCTCGGTCATGCTGGCCAGCGGCACCACGGTGCTGGCGGTGGCCGACGCGCTGATGGCGCGGCGCGACCTCACCATCTTCACCAACAGCGTCATCTCCTGCACCAAGCTGATGGGCCATAACGGCAATCGCGTATACATGCTGGGCGGCGAGGTGCAGGCCCTGAACGGCGCGACGTTGGGGCGCGACGCCACCGCCATGCTGGCGAACTATTTCGCCGATTTCGCCTTCATCGGCGCCGCGGCGATCTCGCCCGCCGGCTGGCTGATGGATTACACGCGCGAAGAGGCGGAGCTCCATTCTTTGATGCTGAAGGCCGCGCGCACCTCGGTGGTGGTCGCCGACCAGGGCAAGTTCGGCCGCTTCGCGCCGGTGCGCGTCAACAGCTTCGACAAGGTCACGCATCTGATCACCGATTCGACGCCGGATCCGGAGATCAGCGGCGCGCTCGCCGCTTTGCCGCTCGACATCCTGGTCGCCGGGAAGGACGAACCGTGAGCCTGGCAAATATCCTCATCAACAATACGCATCATTCGGAGCAACCATGAAATACGCCGAACAGCGCCGCGACATCGTCAAGGCCTGCCAGGACATGAATCGCCGTGGCATCAACCAGGGCACCTCGGGCAATATCAGCGTGCGGGTGAAAGAGGGCTTCCTCCTGACGCCGTCGGGCATGGCCTATGACGAGATGAAGCCGGCCGACATCGTGCTGATGAAGGCGGACGCCAGCCACGAGGGCAAGCGCAAGCCGTCCAGCGAATGGCGCTTCCACCACGCCTTGATGGGCAAGCGGCCGGAGATCGGCGCCGTGGTGCACACGCATTCCATGTTCGCGACGACGCTGTCGTGCCTCGGCATGGAGATTCCGGCGGTGCATTACATGGTCGCGGCCGCCGGAGGTTATAATATTCGATGTGCGCCCTACGCGACGTATGGCACGCAGGAGACGGCGAACAACGCGGTGAAGGCGCTGCAGGATCGCAATGCCTGCCTGCTCGCCAATCACGGCATGATCGTGGTCGGGCCGAATCTGAAAAAGGCGATGTGGCTGGCGGTCGAGGTAGAGACGCTCGCCGCGCAATATTGGCGCGCATTGCAGATCGGCAAGCCGAACATCCTGTCCAAGGCGGAGATCGGCCGCGTCATCGACAAGTTCAAGAGCTACGGCCAGGCGAAGGAAGCGGCACCCACCTGCTGCTGACGCCGCAGACACATCCAGAGTCCAGCGCATGATCATCGGCATCGATGTCGGCACGCAGAGCCTGAAGGTCGCGATCCTCGACGATATGTTGAGCGTTCGCGGCCAGGGCGCCGTCGCCTATCGGCCGAGCCACACGCGGCCCGGTTGGGCCGAACAATCGCCGGACCTGTGGCTGGCGGCCCTCGGGCCCGCGATCGCCGCGGCGCTGAAAGCGGCGCAGGCGAAGCCGGCGGACATCAAGGGCCTCGGCGTCTGCGGCCAGTTGGATGGCTGCATCGCCGTCGACCAGGCGGGACGCGCGCTTTCACCCTGCATCATCTGGTTCGACCGCCGCGCGGGCGCGGAGATCGTCGATGTGCCGGCGGCGCGCGTGCGTGCCGTCTGTGGCCAGGTGCTCGACCCGTCGCATCTGGCAGCCAAGGCGCGCTGGCTGAAGCGCCATCTGCAGGCCGATGCGCCGATCGCGCGCTTCCATCAGCCGGTCTCCTATGTGGTCGAGCAGCTGACCGGCCTGGCGGTGATCGACCATGCGCTCGCCTCGACCAGCATGCTCTATGCGCTGGACGAGCGGGGCTACGATCCGGCGCTGCTGGAATGCTTCCGCATCGCGCGCGCCGAGCTGCCGACCCCGGCGCCGGCCGAGCAATGCGCCGGCGGCCTCACCCGCATCGGCGCAGAGCTGACCGGCCTGCCGCACGGAATCCCCGTCGCGGTCGGCACCGGCGACGATTTCGCCACGCCGTTGGGCGGCGGCCTCTGCGTGCCCGGCAAGGTCGCGGTGGTGCTCGGCACCGGCGAGGTGGTAGGCGCGCTGCATCCGCTGGCGCTGCGCGATGAAGACGGATTGCTGGAGACGCATGCCTATCCGGGCGGCGCCTTCTTCATCGAGAATCCCGGCTGGCTCAGCGGCGGCGGCGTCACCTGGATCGCCGATCTGCTGGGCGGCCTCGACAATGCGCAGTTCGAGGCGCTGGCCGCCTCGGCGCCGCCAGGCAGCGACGGCCTGTGTTTCATCCCGGCCTTGTCCGGTGCGATGGCGCCGGCCTGGCTGCCGGAGATGCGCGGCTGCTTCTATGGCCTGACTTCGTCGCATGGCCGGGCGCACATGGCGCGCGCGGTGCTGGAAGGTTGCGCCTTCGCCATGCGCGACGTGGTGGACCGGCTGACGCAGATGCGCGTGGCGACCGATTCACTGCTGCTGCTGGGCGGCGGCGCGCGCAGCGCCACCTGGGCGCAGATGCGCGCCGATCTGACCGGCCGCCCGGCGGAGGTGCCGGATTGCGTCGACAGCGCGCCGATCGGTGCCGCCATGCTGGGCATGGTCGCCGCCGATCTGGCGCCCGACCTGGCCAGCGTCGCGCGATCGCTGCCGCTCAAATGCCGGACCCTGCTGCCGGACCCGACGAAATTCACGATCTACGACACCGCCTATCAACTTTACCGACGGTTGTTCGAAGTCTTGCGCCCGCTCCCCACCGGTCCAGCGAGCCAGTCCAACGCCGCTTATGTCGGATCACTGAGGAGTACGCACTAGTATGGGACGTCACACGATCGAACGGCTGCTGGCCGGCACCTATCCGGACCCGGATGGCGGGGCGCCGCTGAAGGTGACGACGCGCGCGGTCGCAGTGGAGAGATCGCTCGCCGGCCTGGAGGCGGAACTGGTGCGTCCGCTCGGCCTCGGCCGCAAGTTCGCCATCGTCAGCGATCCGGAAACCCACGGCGTCCTGGGTGCGCAGGTCACCCGCGCGTTGCAAGGCGTCGCGGCGCTTCAGAGCGTGACGCTGCCATCGCATCCGCATGCCGATGGCGAGACGGTGGCGCAATTGCGCGCGGCAACGAAATCGGCGGACGCGCTGGTCGCCATCGGCTCCGGCACCATCAACGATCTGTGCAAATATGCCAGCGCCCAGGACGGCAAGCCCTATATCGTGTTCGGCACGGCGCCTTCGATGAATGGCTACACCTCGGTCAATGCCGCCATCACCGTCAACGGCCACAAAAAGTCGCTGGGCGCGCAGGCGCCGGTCGGCGCCTTCTTCGATCTCTCGGTGCTGGCCGCGGCGCCCAAGCGGATGATCCGCTCCGGCCTCGGCGATTCGTTGTGCCGGCCAACGGCGCAGGCGGATTGGCTCCTGACGCATCTGCTGTTCGACCTGCCGTATCGCACCATGCCCTTCGTGCTGCTGGAAGAGGATGAGGGGCCTCTGTTCGACAGCGCGGCGGACTTGCTGGCCGGCGATCTCGGCGCGATGGAGCGGCTGACCTACACGCTGCTGCTGTCCGGCTTCGGCACCGCGATCTGCGGCAACTCTTTGCCCGCCAGCCAGGGCGAGCATCTGATCAGCCACTATTCCGACATGCTGCCCGACGGCGCGCGGCCATTCTCTTTCCACGGCGAGCAGATCGGCGTCACCACGCTGACCATGGCGCGGCTGCAGGAGCAGATGCTGGACGGGCCGGCGCCGACCCTGTCCGTCGACGGCAATCGCGAGCAGGACTTCATCGCGCATTTCGGCCCGGTGCTCGGGCCTTCCTGCTGGAAGGATTTCGCGCAGAAGCGCCTGACGCCGGACAAGGCCGATGCGCTCAATGCGCGTGTCGCGGAGACGTGGGATGCGATTCGCACGCGCATCGCGAGCATCACCCTGCCGTCGGCGCGGCTGGCCGAGGTGCTGACGCACGCCGGCGCGCCGCGCTCGCCGGAGGATCTGGGCTGGGCGCGCGACTTCTATCTCGGCGCCGTGCGCCACGCGCGAAAGATTCGCAATCGCTATACCTTCCTGGACTTTGCCGCCGACGCGCGGGTGCTGGATCAATTGATTCCGCGCGTCGCCTGAGCAAATCCTCGCACGAAGCATCAGGCCCACGGCACGTAAGGGTATTTCGATTCTTTATGTCGACTGCGAGTCGACTTAGTGTCTAACTCTTTGAGACGATGCCAGGAATTAGGACGATATTGCGCCTGACAAATGCCCGGCAGCCTGACCGATCGGTCGATCGAACGGATTTGCCGAAGAAACCGAACCCGCCCGACAATAAAATCGTTGCGCTGCTAGACAGGAACGTATCTCATTGTTCTGAGAAGAAATACCCCTGGTCCGGTTTCGGATGGCCGATTCGCTGCAAATTCTCATCGCCGACGATCACGCATTGTTTCGCAAAGGCTTCGCCATGTTGCTGCAAGACAGCCTGGCGCAGTCCAAGGTCATCGAGGCATCCGGCTTCGATGCGGCGCTGGACATCCTGGCCGGCAATGCCGGCATCAACGCCGCCTTCTTCGATCTGATGATGCCCGGCATGGCGGGCGCTGAAAGCATCCGCGCGGTGCGCGAAGCCTATCCGGCGCTGCGCGTCGGCGTGGTGACTGGCCTCGAGAACCGCGCGCTGGCGCTGCAGGTGATCGACGCCGGTGCCAACGGCTACATCCTCAAATCGGCGAGCGAGGAAGAGATGATGCGCGCGGTCAACCGCCTGTTGACCGGAGAGACCTACCTGCCGAACGTGCTGCCCCAGATTCCCGACGCCAAGTCCGCCTGGACCATGCCGCATATCGGCTTGAAGGCGGAGAAGATCGCCGATCTGCCTCTGACGCAACGCCAGCGCGACGTGATGGCCGAGCTCGCCGCCGGCCTGTCGAACAAGGAGATCGCGCGCCGCCTCGGCCTGGCCGAGGGCACGGTGAAGGTGCACCTGGCCGCGATCTTCCGCGTGCTCTCCGCGCGCAACCGCACCGAAGCGGTGCTGAAGGCCTCTAAGCTGGTCAGCAACGAGCCCTAGATTACCTCATCCATGCGCCGCTCCAGCGGCAGGTCGATCCAGAACCGGCTGCCTTTGCCGGGCACGGATTGCAGGCCGATTTTCGCATCCAGCAGCCGCGCCAACCGCGCCGCGATCGCCAGGCCCAGGCCCAGGCCGCCGGCGGCGCGGCCCGCATCGGATTGGATGAAAGGTTCGAAAATCGCTGCCTGCTGATCGCGCGGGATGCCCGCTCCATTGTCGGCGACCGTCAGGCGCAGATGATCGCCGCGCCGCCGCGCGCCCAGCAGCACCTTGCCCTTTGTGCCGTCCTCGCGCGCGGCAAAGCGCAAGGCGTTGACCAGGAATTGGCGCAACAGCCGCTGCAGCAGCAGAGGGTCGGCATAGATGACGGCAGTGCTGCCGACAGAGCGAAGCACGATGTTGTGTCGTTCCGCGTCGCGCGCGAATTCCGCCGCGAGCGGCGACACCACGTCGCTGACCGCAAGGATGGTCGGCTGTGCCCGCACCGATCCTTCATCGAGCTTGCCGAGGTCGATCAGATTGTCGAAGGTTGCCTGCAAAGCGCGGATCATCGCGCCGGCATCATCCACCAGCTCGCGCGCGCCGGGCTCCTTCACCCGCCGCTCCAGTGCGCCGGTCAGCAGGCTGAGGGCGTGCAGCGGCTGGCGCAAATCGTGGCTGACCCTGGCCAGCAGGCGCGACGGCTGCTCAACCGCGGGCGCCTGCGCCGTCGCGCGCCTCGTTCCAGGATCCGATGATGGTCTGGACGGGGCTTCCGGCGCCGCTTCAGCGGCCTGCGGCGGCGTGAAGGTCGCCCGGCCGATGCCGGCCGGCTCTTCCAGCAGGACGACGATGCCGACGATCTTGCCGGCGGCGTTGCGGCGCGGCGCCGCGCTCACCATCAGCTCCAGCGCTGCGCCGTCGGCATCCAGGAATTTTCCTGGCGCACGGAACACCTCGTTGCCGGACAGGACGCGCCGGCGCAAAGCGGTCTCCTCGCCGCGGGCATCGGCCGGGATGAAAGCGGGCAGCGGATCGTCGGCCGGCAACTTGGCCCAGCCGAGCAATCGAGCCGCGGCGGGGTTCCAGGTCAGCACCTGGCCGTCCGGCCCTTGGGCGATGAGGGCGGCGGGTGCCGCATCCAGGATGCCGCGCAGCTCGTCCAGGGTTTCCGGATCGCCGCCGCGCACGCCGCGCCGCCGCCGTTGCAACAAGGCGGCAATCGGGCCCAACAAGCCGTCACTCGGCATCGCCAT
>DASZQC010000534.1:0-19847 GCA_035549815.1 Dongiaceae bacterium | reverse complement strand
CACGGCTGCCCCCTCCCTAACCCTCCCCCGTTCCGGTGGAGGGGATAACGCTCAGCTACCCGCCCGCCGGCTCGCCGCTGCCAGTGCGTTGTTCATGTGCTCGAACAAGGGCTCGAGGTTGAGGCCGGCGCCGCGTTGCTTCGCCGTCTCCAGCGCGGCGGCGACGGTGGAGAGCTTGCCGGACTTAAAGGCATGCGCGGCCTCCGCGATGGCATCGAGCAGCGCGGTGGCGTTGGGCGATTGCATCACTTCCGGCCCGCCGATCAGCGCGTAGAGGCGCGCCGGCACCGTTTTGCCCTTGACGAAGATGTCGCCGATCGGGATCGCCGCGAAATCGGGCGCCGCGGCGCGGGTCTGTTCGCCGATCAGGATGTCGACGCCGAAATTCTTGCTGACCCCCTCGATGCGCGAGGCGAGGTTCACATTATCGCCGATGGCCGAGTAGTTGAACTTCTCGCGCGATCCCAGGTTGCCGACGCAGGCCTCGCCGGAATTGAGGCCGATGCCGATCATGATGGGCCGCTGCTGCTGCCCCGCCTTGGCGGCGCGCTCGGCCAATCGGGCATTCAGCAACGACAGACGCTGCCGCATGTCGAGGGCGGCAAGGCAGGCGAGCCGCGCATGGTCCGGCGCGTCCAGCGGCGCGTTCCAGAAGGCCATGATGGAATCGCCGATATACTTGTCGATGGTGCCGTCATGCGCCAGCACCGCCTCGGTCATCGGCGTCAGGAAATCGTTCAACAGCCCGGTCAGCGAGGTCGCGTCCATGCCTTCCGCGATGGTGGTGAAGTCGCGCACGTCGCAGAACATGATGGTGAGGTCGCGCATCTCGCCGCCCAGCTTCAGCAGGGCGGGATTGGCCGCCACCCGCTCCACCATCGCCGGCGCCAGGTAGTAGCGAAACGCCTCGCGCACGCGCCTTCGCTCGACATCGGAGCGCTGGAACGACAGCAGCAGCATGGTGAGGAAGACGGCGCCGGCGCCGGCCGACGGATAGAGGGGATCCAGCAGCCAGCCCAGTTCGCGGAACGCCAGCCAGCCGAGTGTCACCGCGATCAGCACGGAGAGCCCGCCCAGCAGCGCGCAGAAGGTCGGGCGCAGCCATGGCAGCAGCACGATCATCGCCAGCCCAAGCGCCAGCAGCAGCCCGGATTCCAGATCGTTGGCCCAGATCGGCCGCTGCAGAAAATTCCCGGTGATGATCTGCTCGACGATCTGCGCATGGATCTCGACCCCGGGAATGGCCGACCAGTTGGGCGTGGAGCGCAGATCCTGCAGGCCCGCGGCGCTGGTGCCGATGAAGACGATGGCGCCTTTGAGGCTCGGCGCCTGCCCGGCCATCACCTTCCAGGCGGAGACGAAACGCTGCGGCCGGTGCCCGGTATCGTGCAGCCAGACCTGCGCCGTCGGATCGGTCACCACGCTGTTCTTGCCGGCCTTGCCGATGCTGAATTCGCCGATGCCCTGCTCGCCGCTCAAGGAGAACAGGCGCTTGTATTTCTGCGCGCCGCTGGCGCGGAGGATGTACTGTTTCTCGTTGAGCGCGATGCGCAACACTTCCGCCGACAGGCTCGGCACCAGCACGCCGCCGGCATTCAGGATCATCGGCACGCGGCGCACGATGCCGTCGCGGTCCGGCACTACGTTCACGCTGCCGGCGCCGACGGCGCTCTGCTCGATCTCCGGGATGTTGAGCACGGCGCCGGGGAATTGCGGCACCAATTTCTTCGGATCGACATCCTTGCCGAACATGCTGGCGAGGCCGGCCTTGCGCTTCACTGTCTCGTTGGTCTTGCGGCCGACCAGCACGAAGCCGGCGACGACGCGGCCCTTGGCGATCTCGGCGGCGAGGATCTGGTCCGGGTC
This sequence comes from Dongiaceae bacterium, assembly GCA_035549815.1. Lineage (GTDB taxonomy): Bacteria > Pseudomonadota > Alphaproteobacteria > Dongiales > Dongiaceae > Dongia_A. Next base: position 17,981 of record DASZQC010000534.1, on the reverse strand, counting down.
GGCCACGCGCTCACGCAGCGCGTTCGCCACCGGATCGTCCAGCGGCACGCCCCAGGTCGTCAGCATGCGCGGCGGCGCGGTGCGGTCGGGCTCGGCGAAGACGATGTCCATCGCGACCGCCAGCACACCCTGCTTGCGCAACTGCGCCAGCAACTGGGCGAACAGGCTGCGCGGCCACGGCCATTGCCCGAGCTGCGCCAGCGATTCATCGTCGATGTCGACGATGCGCACCGGCAGGCCCGGCTGATACGGACGCGGCGAGAAGCGCTGATACTGATCGAACACGAGCGAGCGGAAGTCGGAGAGAATCGACGGATCGAACAAACGCAGCGTCAGCGCCAGGATCAGCACCAGAGAGGCCAGGAGCGGCTGTAGCCATCGCATCATGTGCGATCATTGCCTTAAGCAAGATGAACCCCAGATGAACAAAGTCGCGCGTGCGATTGCTTTCATCGCGCGGCCGACATGCCTATGCGCAAGAATGCCGCAGATGCGAAGAATCCGCGGCATTTGTCGACAATTGAATTGACCCCTGACGGACGTGAAGCGGACAATATCGGTCCAGCAGAACAATCGACAGTAGGGCCACCATGTACCGCATGGTTTGTCGGGTCTGCGGCATTGTCCTTGGGGTGTCCGTCGCCGGCGCGAGCGCGTCGGCGTCGAGCATCGGGACTGTCGTCGACGTCGTGAACGAAGGTTATCGCACGCCGCCTGGCGAAAGCGAGGTGATGGCGCGTCCGGAGGATGCGCTGGTGTCGGGCGAAGGCCTGCGCACCGGCCTCGACTCCGCCATCCATGTGCAATTCTCCGACGGATCGGAACTGCATGTCGAAGCGGACAGCGAGATCCTGCTGTCCGACTACGTGTTCGAGCCGGTGAATGGCGCCGATGGCACCATCATGCTGGGCGAGGGCATGTTCCATTTCGATTCGAACGGCGCGCCCGATGGCGGCGTCGAACTGCAGACGCCGGTGGCGACCATCGGCATCCGCGGCACCGAATTCCTGGTGACCGTGTCGAACGGCGTCACGGTGGTCGACATCCTCGACGGCGCGGTCGAGATCACGCCGGTCGGCGGCGGCAAGTCGGTGACCTGCGTCGGTGGCCAGAGCGGCCTGGCCATGGGGGCCGATGAAGACGCCCTGTGTGGCGATATCGGCTCGTTCAGCACCGCGGCTGGCGTTCCCGCGGCATCGCCCTCGATGGCACAGGGCAAGATAGGCGACAAAGATGCCGACCCTGACCGCCCCGACAACGATCGTGGCGGCAATTCCGGCGGCGGTAGCTCCGGTGGAGGCAGCTCCGGCGGCGGAAGCTCTGGCGGCGGCACTGGCGGCAATCCGGGCGGTGGTTCCGGCGGCGGCGGTGGCGACCCAGGTGGTGGTTCCGGTGGCAACCCGGGTGGGGGCAGCGGCGGAAATTCCGGCGGCAACACCAATCATTCGGGCCTCGGCGACGGAACGAATCCGGGCAAGGGCCACGACAACGGCAACGGCAACGGGAATGGCAACGGCAACGGCGGGGGCTCCGGCGGCAATGGCGGCGCCAATAATCCCGGCGGTGGCCGGAAGTGATGGCTGTCACTTGTTGATCGGCGCAACCGCGCGCAAATACACGGTGGATTAGGTTCGGCATTCACATCGAACCGCCGCGACCTTGGGGGCCTACCTCGAGACCGCGACGCACCACGTTCCCTGGCGATGGTCGGCACCATTCCCAGCGGCGCGAACATGCACATCCGGGCTGAGCTGAAGATCTTCTGCCACAGGAGCGTGTCATGTTGCGCATGGCGTCCGCACTCTGTCTTGCCGTCCTGGCAAGCGCGGGGACCAGCTCATCGGCGCAAGCCACCGGAATCGGCACGATCACCGATGTCGTCAACCAGGCGTTCCACACGCCGCCGGGCGGCGCCGAGATTCCCGCCAGGACCGAAGACACGCTGGTCGCCGACGAGGTGCTGCGCACAGAGGCCGATTCGTCGCTGTCGGTGCTGTTCGTCGACGGCTCCGAGCTCAGCGTCGAGGCGGGCAGCGAGCTGGTGCTGTCCGACTATGTCTTCGACACGCAGACCGCCGAAAGCACCGGCGTCATCGAGCTGAAGCAAGGCCTGTTCCATTTCGATTCGAACGACACGGCGGATTCCGGAATCGCCCTGCAGACGCCGATCGCCACCATCGGCATCCGCGGCACGGAATTCCTGGTGACGGTGGCGAACGACGCCACCATCGTCGACATCGTCGAAGGCGAGGTGGAGGTGACGCCGCGCGGCAGCGGCGTGGGCGCACGCTGCGTCGGCGGGCAGAGCGCGCTGGTCTCGGCCACCGGCGGCGATGCGATCTGCGGCGACTATGGTTCGTTCTCCACGGCGGCCGGCGTTCCCGCAACGCCGCCGGCGGTGGTCGCCGATGGCGAGGGGCGTGGGTCCGGCCTGGGCCTCAAAAAGGAGCCGGTGGCGCGCGACCGTCCGAGCAAGGGTCCCGACAACGATCCGCCCGACCACGACCCACCGAGCGGCGGCGGCAAGGACAACCATTCCGGCCATGGCGACGGCAGCAACCCCGGCCAGGGCGGCGGCAAGGGCCGCAACAACGGCAATGGCGGCAGCGACAATCCCGGCGGCTCGAAGAAGTAAGGTCTAAGCCGCCTTCGCCTTGGCGCTCGCCAGGGCGTTGGTCATGTGCTCGAACAAGGGCTCGAGGTTGAGGCCGCCGCCAAGCTGCTTGGCCCTGTCCAGCGCCGCCGCCACGGCATCGAGCTTGCCGGCCTTGAAGGCATGCGCGGCCTCGGCGATGGCATCCAGCAACGCGGTCGCGTTGGGCGAGCGCATCACCTCCGGCCCGCCGATCAGCGCATAGAGCCGCGCCGGCACGGTCTTGCCCTTGACGAAGATGTCGCCGATGGGGATCGCCGCCAAATCGGGCGCGGCGGCGCGGGTCTGCTCGCCGATCAGGATGTCGACGCCGAAATTCTTGCTGACCCCTTCGATGCGCGAGGCGAGGTTCACATTGTCGCCGATGACGGAATAATTCAGCCGCTGCCGCGCGCCCAGATTGCCGACCATCGCCGGCCCCGAATTGAGGCCGATGCCGATCATGATCGGGTGATGCGCCTGCCCGGCCTTGGCCGCCTCGGCGGCCAGGCGCGCGTTGAGCAGCGAAAGCTGGCGGCGCATCTCCAAGGTGGCGCGGCAGGCCAGCACCGCGTGGTCCGGCGCGTCCAGCGGCGCGTTCCAGAAGGCCATGATGGAATCGCCGATATATTTGTCGATGGTGCCGTCATGCGCCAGCACCGCCTCCGTCATCGGCGTCAGGAAATCGTTCAACAGCGCGGTCAGGGCCGAAGCCTCCATCCGCTCCGAGATGGTGGTGAAGTCACGGATGTCGCAGAACATGATGGTGAGGTCGCGCACCTCGCCGCCCAGCTTCAGCAGGCCGGGATTGGCGACCAGCCGCTTCACCATGGCCGGCGCCAGGTAATGGCTGAAGGTCTCGCGCACCCGCTTGCGCTCCATGTCGGAGCGGCGGAACGACAGCAGCACGCCGGCCAGGAACACGGCGCCGGCGCCGGCCGACGGATAGACCGGGTCGAGCAGCCAGTGGAGCTGCAGGAACGCCCACCAGCCATAGCCGACGGCGGCGGCGATGCTGGCGGCGCCGAGGATGGCGCAGCCGACCGCGCCCAGCTTCGGCAGCAGGAAGATCATGGCGAGGCCGAGCACCAGCAGCGCGGCGAATTCCAGATCGTCCGCCCATAAAGGCCGCTCGATCAGGTTGCCGGTCATGATCTGCTCGACGATCTGGGCATGGATCTCGACGCCGGGGATGATCGCGGCGTTCGGCGTGGAACGAAGGTCGAGCAGGCCGGCCGCGCTGGTCCCGACGAAGACGACGTGGCCGGTGAGATCGGGCCCCTTGTCTTCCAGCACCTGCCAGGCGGAAATGTAGCGGTCGGCCACGCGCCCGGTGTCGTAGAGCCAGAGCTCGCCGCGCGGGTCGGTCTTGATCTTCAGCGGGCCGATGCCGAGCTCGCCGATGCCCGGCGTCTGGCGCACGAAGTTGCGGAACACCGCGAAATTGTAGGTCTGCGAGCCGGTGGCTTTCACGATGTAGCTGCCGGCGCCAAACCCGACGCGCAAGGCCTCGGCCACGAGGCTGGGATAGAGTCTTGTCTCCTTGCCATAGCCCGCGGTCAGGAGCATCGGCACGCGACGGACGATGGCGTCGCGGTCGGGAACCGGATTGATCGCGCCATTGCCGCGCGCCGCGTCGCGCAATTCGGGGATCGAAGTCAGCACGCCGGCAAAGTCAGGCACCAGGCCTTCTTGCTTCGTGGGATTGAGGCCGGCGATGGCAAAGCCGCCCTTGCGCTTGACCTCGACCGGTTTGCCGTCGCTGGTCATCACCAGGCCGAGCACGGCATTGCCGCGCGTCAGCTCTTCCGCCAATACCGCATCCGGATCCTTGACCCGGGCCTGCAACTCCTTCACCAGCGGATCGCTCGGTGGGATATCCCAGTTGTTGTAGACGCGGCTGGGCGCCGTGCGGTCGGGCTCGGGAAAGACCATGTCGAAGGCGATGACCGCCGCGCCCTTGTCGTGCAGTTTCTTGATCAGCGTCGCGATCACGCTGCGCGGCCAGGGCCATTGCCCGAACCTGGCGATCGAGGCGTCGTCGACGTCGATGATCTTCACCGGCTGCGGATGATATTCGCGCGGCACGATGCGCTGATACTGGTCGAACACCAGCAGGCGCAGGTCCTTCAGCAGGCCGGGATCTTCGTACCGCACGACCAGCGCCACGGCGAGCACGAGCGAGGCGAGGGCGGGTTGCAGCCACTTGTTCATAGACGATGACAGCCCTCAAACCGGTCGTGCGCCCGAATCCACATGATTCGCTCAAATGCGCAGGCCGGCTTTTCTACCGCATTCTGGGAGAATTGCACGGCGATGCAGATCACCGAGCGGATAGGCTGGGGCGGATGCCGGCGCGATTCCATGCCTGAATGCCGGATGGCCATTGCGACGGGAGCTGGGCAGGTGTTTGTGGAAACGGTGCCCGATCGGCTCGGCTCCTGTGACTTACTTCACAGAATGAGCGCTTTTCAGGGTTAACGAACCCTTTCTATACCGGCAATTGTATCGTTGTTTAATACAATGCTATTGACCCCAGACGGCTTGCAAGCAGACAATCCGTTCCACCGCAGCACGTCCGACAGAGGGCCCCATGGCAACATGGACTGTCGGAGGGTGCGGCCAGCTTCCGGGGGTATCGGGCGGTCGCCTGATGCATTTCTGTGGGGGATTCCCGTCCTTCCGACCGGTTTCTGACCGAATTCTCCGTTTGGCCCTTGTCTTGATGACGCAACGTGCGCTATGGGCACGCGGCGAAACGGGATTTGCGTGGGACTATGCGTAGGGCTGAACCGCCACGATCAGGATGGCGGGCGGCATCGACCGGATCGGTCGCGAGTGGGGACAGAACTCCGTGGGGCAAGCGAACCTCAAGGTACGAACGACCGGGCTCCAGGTCGGCGGCCACCGAGGCGCGGGCCAAACACGACAACGGGTGTTAGCGATTGGAGGCCTTCATGAAAAGGCGTTTGGCGTATCAACTTTGCTATGTCATCGCGGCGATGGGAGCGCTCTCGGGCGCTGCGCAGGCCGCGGGCATTGCGACCATTCAAGACGTGACCAACGAGGGCTATCGGACCCCACCGGGCGCCGATGAAACGGGTGCGAAGCCGGCCGATGAGCTGGTGCAGAACGAAGCCCTGCGCACCGAAGAGGAATCGACGATCCAGGTGAAATTCGTCGACGGCTCCGAATTGAGCGTGGAAGCCTCGAGCGAAGTGGTCCTCTCGGACTACGTGTTCGACGGCAGCGCCAGCACGGGCCTGATCAACCTCAATGACGGTCTGTTCCACTTCACCTCGAACGGCAACAACGACCAGGGCGTGAAACTGCGCACGCCGGTCGCCACCATCGGCGTGCGCGGCACCGAGTTCCTGGTGCATGTGGACGGCGACCAGGTGACGATCGTCGACATCCTGGAGGGCCAGGTCGAAGCCATTCCGCACGGCAGCGGCCAGCCGATCATCTGCGAAGGCGGCCAGAGCATTCTGATCGCCGGTCCCGATGAAGACGCCATGTGCGGCGACATCGGCTCCTTCTCCACCGCGGCCGGCCCGTCGGGCGGCGACGGCGAGGGTGGCGGCAATGGCGGCGACACCAACAAGGACCGGGATCCGACCTCGCGTCCGCCGAAGCCGGAACCGCCGGCACCGCCGAGCGAGGATCCGGACACCGGGTGCGAGGGCGGCGACTGCGGCAGCGAAGGTGGCTCCGGTAGCGGCAGCGAGGGCGGCTCGGGCAGCGGTAGCGGTTCGGGTGGCGAGGAAGAAGTGCCGACAAACAACTTCTTCGGTCCGTCTCAAAACGGTCCGGCCGGTGGCCAGCGCCTCGGCATGCGCGACGACCTGCTGAAGTGGGACTACGTGTAATCGAGAGTACCTAAGCGAAGCGATTGCGATGGGCGGGGCAACACCCCGCCCATTTGCTTTATGGGGCCGGATGTGACGGCGCGCACGCTGTTTGGGGGCCTATCGCGGCCGTCAATGTGACGGCCTTCACATCTTTCGATCGCCGCTTTCTCCTATATGCTCCAGGCCCGCTGCTGCTGCGGCGGGCAGGGTTTCATCGCAACGACCGGCCGGGGCGGATTTCGATGCATTTCGGGCCGGGCATTGCAGGGGAATTCATTGCGGGTGGAGAGTCCATTGAAACGGCAACTCAGATATCAGCTATGTTCGGTGATCGCGGCGCTCACCTTTTCCAGCGCGGCGGCGCAGGCGGCGGGCATCGCCACCGTGATCGAGGTGGAGAACGAGGGCTACCGCACCCCGCCGGGCCGCGAAGAGCTGTTCGCCAAGCAGGCGGACGAGCTGGTGCAGGACGAGGCGTTGCGCACCGAGGCGGATTCGACCATCCAAGTGAAATTCCTCGACGGCTCGGAATTGAGCGTCGAGCCTTCCAGCGACGTGGTCCTGTCGAACTATGTGTTCGACGGCAATGCCAGCTCGGGCCTGATCAATCTCAATGACGGCGTATTTCGGTTCGAATCGCACGGCGTCAACGACCAGGGCGTCGACTTCAGGACGCCGGTCGCCACCATCGGCATTCGCGGCACCGAAATCGTGGTGCACGTGAACGGCAGCGACGCCACCGTCGTCGACATTCTGTCCGGCGCGGTCGAGGCGACGCCGCACGGCACCGGCAACAGCATCATCTGCGTCGGCGGCCAGAGCCTGCTGGTCAGCGGCCCCGACGCCAACGCGATCTGCGGCGAGCTCGGCTCGTTCTCCACCGCGTCCGGCCCGTCGGGCGATGCCGACAACAACGGCAACGGCGGCAACCGCGACAAGGACCGCGATACGCCCGATCGTCCGGAAAGGCCGGAGCCGCCTGACAACGAGGGCGGCGAAGGCGGCGGCGGCTGCGGCAGCTTCCTGCTGTTCGACGAGGAAGAGCTGACCGATTACGTCTGAGCCAAGCGATGCGTCGGGGGGAGCGGGCGGGGACATGTCCCCGCCCGTTTTGTTTGGCGGGTGGTCACTCGATTTCATCGTAACCCTGGACAAGCCGCGCAGCGGCGCCCCATGGAAGGCGCCGCGGGCAGGGCAAGGGTTCTCCACCTACATCCTAAACTCGTCATGCCAGGATTTAGTCCTGGCATGACGGTGGAGTAGAGTGGAACTCTCTTCCCTATCCGATCAGGCTCCTGAGCGTGCGGTTGGCGACGGCGAGCATGGCGAGGTCGAGCTTGCCGACCTGGCGCAGATCGCCGAACAGCGAATCGGCTCGGGTCAGCGCCGCGCCGCGGGTGCCACGCCAGGCGGCGATCGCCTCGCTTCCGGTTTGCTTGCCGCCCGCCGACAGGATGGCGGTCGTCAAATCGCGCTGGTGGCCGTAGAGGTCCTCGATGATGGCGAAGACGGCGAGGCGGTCCCAATGGCTGTCGCCGATCAGCTCCCGCGCCCCGTCGCGCAGCCAGTCGAGATGGAAGGCCTCACCCACCGCGTAATAGGTGCGCGCCACGTTCTCGACCTTCATCTTGAGCTCGCCGCCGATGCGCACGATGTCGAGGGAGGAAACCAGCGCCGGCACCTGGGCGACGCGCCGGGCCAGCTCCGCCGGCACGCCGTGCTCGATGAGGCGCGCCTCTCCCTCGGCGACGAAGGCGCGATCCTCCGCGGCCAGCAGGTCCGTCAGCGCGCTTTCCAGCGCCACCAGACCGGGGCTCGTCGCCGCGACATTGGCGGCGATGTCGAGCGGATGCTTGCCGTTGCGCAGGAACCACTGCGTCGCCTGTTCGGCCAGGCGGTTGATCTCGATCAGCATCTGGGTCTGGACCTTGGCCGGCACCTTGTTGTCGAGCGCCTGGATGCCGGTCCACAGCTCGCGCAGGCGGAAGGCGCCGCGGGTGATGGCATAGGCCCGCGCGATCGCCGAGGCCGGCTGGCCGGTGCGCTCCTTCATGATGTGGATGAAGGTGGCGCCCATGCGGTTGATCAGCGAGTTGGTGACGACCGTGGCGATGATCTCGCGCCGCAGGCGGTGCTTGTGGATCTGCTCGCCGTAGGTCTTCTGCAGGAACTCGGGGAAATAGGTGACCAGGTCCTCGCCAAGCTGCGGGTCGTCCGGCAAATCGGAGGGCAGCAGCTCGTCATAGATCGAGTTCTTGGCATAGGCCAGCAGCACGGCCATCTCCGGACGGGTCAGGCCGATGCGCTGGGTCAGGCGTTGGCGCACCGTCTCGTCATCGGGCAGGAACTCGATGGCGCGGTCCAGGCGGCCCGATTTCTCCAGCGCCCGCATGAAGCGGTTCTGCTGGTCCAGCAGCGTATAGCTCTGCGCCTCGGCGATGCTGAGCGCCTGCGATTGCAGGTAATTGTCGCGCAGCACCAGCTCGCCCACCTCGTCGGTCATCTGGGCCAACTGCTTGTCGCGCTGCTTCATGGTCAGGTCGCCGGCCGCGACCGCCTCGTTCATCAGGATCTTGATGTTGACCTCGTGATCCGAGGTGTCGACGCCGGCGGAATTGTCGAGCGCGTCGGTGTTGATCTTGATGCCGTTCAGCGCCGCCTCGACGCGGCCGCGCTGGGTGACGCCCAGATTGGCGCCTTCGCCCACCACCTTGGCGCGGATCTCGGCGCCGGTGATGCGCAGCGCATCGTTGGCGCGGTCGCCCACTTCGGCGTTGGTCTCGTGCGTGGCGCGGATATAGGTGCCGATGCCGCCGAAAAAGATCAGGTCGACCTGCGCTTTCAGGATCGCCTTGATCAGTTCGGCCGGGGTCGGCTGCTCCTTGTCGATGCCGATCGCCGCGCGCGCCTCCGGCGACAGCGCGATCGACTTGGCCCGACGCTCATAGATGCCGCCGCCCTTGGAGATCAGCTTGGCATCGTAGTCGCTCCAGGCCGAGCGCGGCAGGTTGAACAGGCGCTGCCGCTCCGCATGGCTCGCCTTCGGGTCCGGGTTGGGGTCGAGGAAGATGTGCATGTGGTTGAAGGCGGCGATCAGCTTGGTGTGCGGCGACAGCAGCATGCCGTTGCCGAACACGTCGCCCGACATGTCGCCGACGCCGACGCAGGTGAAATCGGTCGACTGGATGTCCTTGCCCAGCTCGCGGAAATGGCGCTTCACGCATTCCCAGGCGCCGCGCGCGGTGATGCCCATCTTCTTGTGGTCATAGCCGGCGGAGCCGCCGGAGGCGAAGGCGTCGTCCAGCCAGAAGCCGTAGTCGCGCGACACCCCGTTGGCGATGTCGGAGAAGGTCGCGGTGCCCTTGTCGGCGGCGACCACCAGGTACGGGTCGTCCTCGTCGCGCCGCTCCACGTCCTTGGGCGGCGTCACCTTGCCGCCGACCGCGTTGTCGGTGATGTCGAGCAGGCCGCGCATCAGCGTCTTGTAGCAATGCACCACTTCGGCCATGACCGCCTCGCGGTCATTGGTCTGCGGCGGGCGCTTGACCACGAAGCCGCCCTTGGAGCCGACCGGCACGATGACCGCGTTCTTGGTCATCTGCGCCTTCATCAGGCCCAAGATCTCGGTGCGGAAATCCTCGCGCCGGTCCGACCAGCGGATGCCGCCGCGCGCCACCTTGCCGCCGCGCAGATGGATCGCTTCGGCGCGTGGCGAATAGACGAACACCTCGACCAGGGGCCGGGGCAAAGGCAGCTCCTCGATCTTGTGGGAATCCACCTTGAACGAGATGTAATCCTTGTCCTGGCCTTTCGCGTCGCGCTGGAAGAAATTGGTGCGCAGCGTCGATTGCACCGCGTTCAGGAAGCGGCGCAGGATGCGGTCCTCGTCCAGGTTCACCACCGCGTCCAGGCCCTTCACGATACGGTCCTGGATGAGCTGGATTTCCTTCTCGCGGTCGCCGCTGAAGGTCGGATCGAACAGCACATAGAACAGGCGCACGATGTCGCGGGTGATGACCGCGTTGGCGTTCAGCGTCTGCTCCATATAGGCCTGGCTGAAGGCGATCGCCGCCTGGCGCAGATATTTGCAATAGGCGCGCAGCAGCGCGATGTTGCGCCAGCCGATCCCGGCGGTCAGGACCAGGCGGTTGAACCCGTCATCCTCCGCCTCGCCCGCCCAGATGCGGTCATAGGCCTCGTGGAACTTGTCGCGGATCGCCGGCACGTCGACATCGGCGCCGTCGGCGGTGCACATGGTGAAATCGTGGATCCAGACCGCGCGGTCGTCGCCTTCGGGCGTGATCTCGAAGGGGATTTCGCTGATCACCTTCAGGCCGAAATTCTCCAGCGACGGCAGCACGGTGGAAAGCGCGATCTTGTCCTTCGGCTGATAGAGCTTCAGGCGCAGCTCGTTGCTCGCTGCCTCGATCGGGCGATAGAGATTGATCGCCGGCGTCGGCTTGGTCTTGGCCTCTTCCACCCGGTCGATGTCATGGACGGCGGTGTGGGCGTTGAACTGCTCGTCATAGCCGGCGGGGAAGGCGTCGCGATAGCGGCGCAGCAAATCCATGCCGAGCGCTTCGCCCTTGACCTCGACCAAGGCGTCGCGCAGCCGGTCGGCCCAGGAGCGCGCGGTGTCGGCCAGCTTGGCCTCCAGCTCCTTGAGGTCGACGTCGGGCACCTGGCCGGGATGGGTGGCGACGATGAGCTGGATGCGCGCCAGGGCGCCGTCGCCCATGTGCACGTAATAGGCTGAGAGCGTGCCCTGGAACGCCTCGCACACCAGCTCCTGCATGCGCAGGCGGATCTGTGTGTTCATCACGTCCTTGGGCAGGAAGATCAGGCAGGTGACGAAGCGCTCATAGGGGTCGCGGCGCACGAACAGGGCCACGCGCTGGCGTTCCTGCAAATTCAGGATGCCGATCGCGGTGTCGTGGATCTCCTGCTCCGTCGCCTGGAACAATTCGTCGCGCGGATAGGTCTCCAGGATGTGGGCCAGCGCCTTGCCGTCATGGCTGTTCGGGGTGAAGCCCGCCAGCTTGAGCACGGTGTCGACCTTGCGCCGCAGCAACGGCATGTCGCGCGGCGAGCGGTTGTAGGCGACCGAGGTGAACAGGCCGGCGAACAGGCGCTCGCCGACGACCTCGCCCTTCTTGTCGAAGATCTTGACCCCGAACACGTCCATCGGCACGTCGCGATGCACGGTGGCGCGGGTATTGGCCTTGGTGACGAACAGAAGCTTGGGCTGGCGCAGATAGGAGCGCACCTGGTTCGGCATCGCCTGGGTGTTGCGCATGCCGCCGAAGACGCGCATGTCGAAATCGCGCAGCACGCCGAGCGAGCGATCCTCGACGATCTTGTACGCCGCCTCGTCGCCCTTGCCGGCCAGCGAATATTCGCGGTAGCCGAGGAAGGTGAAATGATCGTCGCCCAGCCATTTCAGGAAGCGGGCGACCTCGTCGCGCTCATCCTCCGGCACCGGCAGCTTCTTGCTCTCGATGTCCGCCACCGCCTCGCCCAGGCGCAGACGCATCTCGCTCCAGTCATTGACCGCCGCGCGCACGTCCTTGAGCACGGATTCGATGCCGGCGGTGACCGCCTGCAGCTTCTCCGGCTGCGCCGCCTGGGTCACATGCACCTGCATGATGGATTCGGCCGGCGCGTCGGTCCCGTTCTTGCCGCCCAGGCCCAGGTCGGTCATCTGGCCCGCTTTGTCGCGGGTCACCCGCATGACCGGATGCACCACCAGATGCACGTCCATGCCCTGGCGGTTCAGCTCCGCGGTCACCGAATCGACCAGGAACGGCATGTCGTCATTGACGATCTCGACGATGGTGTGCGGCGAGCGCCAGCCATGCTCGTCCTGGCGCGGATTGAACACGCGCACCTTCGGCACGCCGGGCTGGCGCTTGGCGGCGAACTGCCACAGCGACAAGGCGGCGCTGAACAAATCCTCGGGCGTGTCGCCGGCAATGTCGCCGGCCGGCACGTTGGCGTAGAATTGACGGATGAAGGCCTCGACCTGGGGGGCGCGGGCACGCTCGATGCGGCCACCGGCAACGCGAAGGACCTGGTCCATCAACTGCTGTTTCAGGGTTTCGGATTTCATGGTCGACCTGATCTGGTACGGCGGTCCCGCTTTTGGAACGGGTTGCGCCAGGAACATGGGAGTATAGCGGTCTGTCTCCAGCCGCCCGGAGTCTAGCCCAAGGGAACCTGCTATGCCAGGAACCAAGTGTGAATTTGCCGCGTTAAACCAAGGTCTTGGTGACAGTTCCTTAACACAGTCTTTGTACTTTCTTAGGGTCCGGCGCCAGCCGAGTCAGTGAGGGGCCCCACCGTCCGATGCGCGGAACCGAATCCAGCCGAAATCCCGCCGACGCCACCGCCGCCGATCCGGCGAAAGAGCTGTGGGCCGATCTGTTCCTGGAGCGCCTGTCGGCGGAGGCCAAGGCCGGCCTGACCCCGGCACAGCTCGACGAGATCCGGCGGGTCGCGCGCGAGGTGGCGCCCGGCCCCCATCGCCTGGACTGGCGCTTCAGCCTGCCGCTGTTCGGGCCTTTGTTCGGTGGACGGCGCATCTATGGCGTGTTCCTGGCCGGCGCCGACCGGCGCGGCCCGTCGCGGCGCCAGCAGGAACGGGTGATGCGGCGCCGGCTGCGCGCCGGCGCCCAGAAGGCCAACGCGCAGATGCTGGCGGTCGGCGTATCCTTGACCCTGCTGTTCGTCATGGTGCTGGTGGGCGCGCTCAATGCCGGTTGATGTGCGATATTCCGCGACTGCGTTGCTGGCGGCGCTGTTGCTGGCGATTCCCGTCGCGGTGGCGCAGGACGGCACCGAGATCGTCGGCATCGAAGGCACCGACAACCGCAAGCCGGTCGGCGCCAAGGACTGGCCCTGGGTGGCGCTGGGCCAGGTCAATCGCGAGATCGGCGGCCATTGCACCGGCGCGCTGATCGCGCCCAACCTGGTGCTGACCGCGGCGCATTGCCTGTACAATTTCAACGACGGCCGCATGACCATCCCGATGGAAGTGCATTTCGTCGCCGGCTATCAGCGCGGCGAGTATCGCGAGCATGCGGTCGGGCGGGACTTCATCGTGTCGCCGGACTGGAATCCGAAAGACGCGGAATCGACCGGGAACATCGAGAATGACTGGGCGGTGATCGAGCTGGAGCGCTCGCTGTCGATCAAGCCGATCCCGCTGAGCCACCTGGATTTCGAAGAGGTCAAGACCGCCTCCGAAGAGGGCGAGCTGACCATCGCCGCCTATAACGGCGATTACGGCGAGATATTGACCCGCGACAAAGGCTGCGAGCTGGCCGGGCAGAGCGAGGATGGCCGCCTGCTGCTGCATGAATGCGATGCCACCTTCGGCGCGTCCGGCGCGCCCTTGCTGCTGGCGACCTCCGCCGGGGCCGAGATCGTCGGGCTGCAAAGCGCCGTCATCGAGAACCAGAACGGCAAGCGCTATGGCGCCGCCGTGCCGGTGGAAACCATCCGCGACGGCGCCGGGTTGGATTAGACTGGGTCACGCCGCCTTTCCGCGCGACGCCAGCCACAGGATGGCAAGGCCCCACACAGCCGACAGCGCCGATCCGCCGATCACGCCGACACGCATCTCGACAATGGCGACCGGATCGCTGAAGGCGAGGCCGCCGATGAACAGGCTCATGGTGAAGCCGATGCCGGTGATGACGGCGACGCCATAGGCTTGCGCCCAATTGGCGCCGGCCGGCAGGCGGCTGAGGCCCGTCACCCGCGCCAGGATCAGCGCCGCCATGACGCCGATCTGCTTGCCCAGGAACAAGCCCAGCGCCACGCCGAGCGTCAGCGGCGCCGCCACGTCGGACCAGCTCAATCCCGCCAGCGACACGCCGGCATTGGCCAGCGCGAAGGCCGGCATGATGCCGAAGGCGACCCACGGATGCAGCCCGTGGATGCAGCGCTTGGACAGCGATTCATGCTCGTCCAGTTCGACGCCGCCGCGGCCGCGCAGCGGCACGCACAGCCCGACGACGGTACCGGCGAGCGTCGCGTGCACGCCGGATTCCAGCACGCAGGCCCAGACATAGATGCCGACCAGCACATAGGCGGCGAGGCGATTGACGCCCAGCCGGTTCATCGCGATCAGCGCGACGATGCCGATGGAAGCAAGGCCGAGGGCCAGCGGCGACAGGTCGGCGGTATAGAAGATGGCGATGACGACGATGGCGCCGAGATCGTCCATGATGGCAAGCGCCAGCAGGAACACCTTGGCGCTTTCCGGGATGCGCTTGCCCATCAGGCTCAGGATGCCGACGGCGAAGGCGATGTCGGTCGCGGTCGGGATGGCCCAGCCGGACAGGTTCTCCGGATGCGCGGCATTCAGCAGGAGATAGACTCCCGCCGGCGCCGCCATGCCGCCGAGCGCGGCGATCACCGGCAACATCGCCTGGCGCGGCGTCGACAGCTCGCCCTCCAGCAGCTCGCGCTTGATCTCCAGCCCGACCAGGAAAAAGAAGATCGCCATCAGCCCGTCATTGATCCAATGACCGAGCGACTTATCGAGGCCCAGTTCACCGAGCTTCACCGTAAGGTGCAGATCGAACAACCCGAGATAGGCGGCCGAGACCGGCGAATTGGTGAGCAGGAAGGCGGCCAGCGCCGCCGCCAGCAGCACCACGCCGCCGGCCGATTCATGACGCAGGAATTCGCGGATGGCGGACAAGGGCACGGCCGACATCTCCCGACTGATTCTTTCAGCACTCAGACATGAAGAATTCGGCGCGCCGAGGCAACCGAAACCGGATGATCAGCCAACGCAAAACATTCATCGTCATGGTCAGGCTTGACCCACGGCTGTCCGGCTTAGGTTTTCGAAGTGACGAGAAAACACAAGTGTGGCCGGTCTTATGGTGGAAGACACCATAGCAGGACACGGAATCTCCCACCCTCATCCCAAACCCGTCATGCCAGGATTTAGTCCTGGCATCCACGAGTTTGCCTGTCGAAGGTGCCGTTTCCCCGACGGAATGCTCGCATGTCAGGCGCTTCCGAGCCGGTACTCGTGGATGCCAGGGCCAAGCCCTGGCATGACGCGAGAGAGTACGAGTGTTGCTGATTTAAACCGGACAGCCGTGGGCTTGGCCCGACCATCCATAAGTTTCGATGGGGGATTTTGCCGGGGGCAGACAAACTCGTGGATCCTCGGGCCAAGCCAGGCCAAGCCCGAGGATGACGTGACTACTGTTTGAGAGCTAAGCCGTCCGGCGACGCCTTGGCGCCGGCGCCTCGGCCGCGACGCGCGGGGGCAAGGGCAGCGCGGCTTTCCACGGTCCCTGACCGGGCGGGGTCGCCCAGGTCCGCCCGGCGGAGAAGGGGGCGGGCATGGCGGCCTGGACCAGGTCGCCGCTGCCCGGAAACTGGGGGTGGGGAAAGAGTTCGAACGCTCCGCCAGCCGGCATCCCAAGGGGATTGGTCCCGGGGCGAGAAATCCCGGCGGTCTGGGGGCGAGACCGGGGAAGGGCGGCGGAGCGCTCGATGAGGAACATGGCAGCCTTCCGTGCCTTTAGGGGGCGCTCAGCCGGCCAGCAGGCCGGGGGAGATGGCGATCAGCAGCATCAGCCCGCCGAACACCGCGCCTTCGATCAGATGACCCAGATACGTCGCCATGACCATCAATCTCCCTTTTTTGATCCCTATTTGTTCTCATCTTGTTCCGATCATGAGTTCCTGTCAAGCCACCACTGCTTGTGGGATCAGTTGGCTCGTTGCGCTTTCAGTCGATAGGACCCGCCCTTCGGCCCCTCGAACATTTCCGGAACCATGGGGTGGCGGCAGGGCCGGCCGGAGTCATCGGGCAGCAGGTTCTGCTCCGAGACATAGGCGACATAGGTGGTGTGATCGTTCTCGGCGAACAGGTGGTAGAAGGGCTGGTCCTTGTGCGGGCGGATCTCTTCCGGGATCGCCGCCAGCCATTCCTCGGTGTTGTTGAACACCGGGTCGACATCATAGACGACGCCGCGGAACGGGTAGATGCGGTGCTTCACCACGTCGCCGATCTTGAATTTGGCGACTCGGCTGGGATCGGCTGCGGTCATGGCATTTTTTATCGCCCGGCTCACCCTCTTGATCAAGCTGGGCTGCGTGGATCAAGCAGCCTGCCGCTGTTAAGGTGGTGACGCGCTCCATCTCCCGAGGAATTTCATGTCCGACCGCCCGCGTTTTTCCTCCACCGACCGCTACATCGCCACGCGCGACCTGGAGGTCGCGGTCAATGCCGCCGTCGCGCTGCAGCGTCCGCTGCTGGTGAAGGGCGAGCCCGGCACGGGCAAGACCGTGCTGGCGGAGGAGGTCGCCCAGGCGCTGGGCCTGCCGCTGATCCAGTGGCACATCAAATCGTCGACCAAGGCGGCGCAGGGGCTCTACGAATATGACGCGGTGGCGCGTCTTAGAGACGGTCAGCTCGGCGTCGAGAAGGTTCACGACATCCGCAACTACATCAAGCGCGGCAAATTGTGGGATGCCTTCACGGCAGAGACGCCGGTGGTTCTGCTGATCGACGAGATCGACAAGGCCGACATCGAGTTTCCCAACGACCTGCTACAGGAACTCGACCGCATGGAGTTCTTCGTCTACGAGACCGGCGAAACGGTGAAGGCGAAGCAGCGTCCGATCGTCATCATCACCTCCAACAACGAGAAGGAGCTGCCCGACGCCTTCCTGCGCCGCTGCTTCTTCCACTACATCCGCTTCCCCGAGAAAGAGGTGATGGAGAAGATCGTCGCCGCGCACTACCCCGACATCAAGCGCGAGCTGGTGCGCGAGGCGCTGACGCTGTTCTACGACATGCGCGAGGTGCCGGGGCTTAAGAAGAAGCCGGCGACCTCGGAACTGCTCGACTGGCTGAAGCTCTTGATGATCGAGGACATCCCGCTGGAAGTCCTGCGCGCCAAGGACCCGAAGATGGTGATCCCGCCGCTGCATGGCGCGCTCTTGAAGAACGAGCAGGACGTGCACCTGTTCGAGCGCGTCGCCTTCCTCGCCCGGCGCGGGCAGTAGGGAAGAAGTGCGCGCAGCCGCTGCAACGCGCTCGATATGCCCCCTCCACCCGAAGGGGGGAGGGCTGGGGGTGGGGGCGGCGAGCGAAGATTGGCGGGTACTGAGGCGCGGCTGCCCCCTCCCTAACCCTCCCCCCTTCAGGTGGAGGGGATTCTATCGGCGGTCCTAGATGTTCTCCGGCTTCGTCAACGCGCTGCGGAGCGAGGGGGTGAAGGTCTCGCTGCTGGAATACCTGACGCTACTCGGCGCGATGAAGGAGAAGGTCGCGCTGTTCGATGTCGAGGATTTCTACTTCCTCGCCCGCGCCAGCCTGGTGAAGGACGAGCGGCTGATCGACCGCTTCGACCGCGTCTTCGCCCTGTATTTCCGCGGGCTGCAGGCGGTGCATGGCGCGATCCTCGCCGACATTCCGGAAGACTGGCTGAAGCAATTGGCCGAACGCTTCCTGACCAAGG
>DASZQC010000533.1:0-3779 GCA_035549815.1 Dongiaceae bacterium | reverse complement strand
CGGGTTGCGGCGGGTCGCTGCGCCAACCCAGCGCCGCCTGCACCGATGCCGCCTGATAATAGCCCGCCAGGGCCTGGCTCAGCAGAATGCGGAATTCGTCCGGCAGCACCTGTGCGATCCGCTGGACTTCCGCGGCGGCATTTGTCTGAAAAGCCATTCCGTCGATCGCGCCTAGGATTGGGCGCGCCGCCTCGGCGAACTGCGACGGATCGACCCCCGCCTGGGAAAAAGGCGGCAGCGGCGCATCGCCCGGCAGCAACGTGTCAAGCAGCGCGATGAGCGCGGGACTTGTCATGACATCTCCCGCGCCAGATCGTCCGCCAGCTTCATCGCCAGCGCGCCGATGGTCGATCCCGGATTGACCGCGCCCACGGTGGGAAACAGGCTGCCGTCGGCGACGATCAGATTGGGCACCGCATGGCAGCGACCCCGCGCATCGGTCACCGAGGTCGCCGGATCGTTGCCCATGCGCGCGGTGCCGAGCAGATGCCAGCCGGTCATCGGCGCCAGCGGCAGGCGCACGATGCGATGAGCACCGGCAGCGCGCAGGGCTTCTTCCGCGCGATCCAGCCCGAAATCGAGGGAGCGCCGCGAATGATCGGACAGGATGTAATCGAGGCGCGCGCCGCGCATGCCGTCCGCCTCGATCTCACCGGTCAGTGACACGCGATTGTGCGGCTCCGGCAGATCCTCCGCCAGCACCAGGATGGCGATGGAATGGCGGAATTCCTCGCGCACCAGGCGCTGCGCTTCCGCGCCCCAGGCGGGATCGAGACGCGCGGCCTGCGCCAGCACCGGATTCTCGCGTGTCACCTGCAAATGCACGCCGCGTTTGAAGCCGCGCCGTTCGTCGGTCTCGTAGAATTCGTGGCTGTAGATCGCGCAGCCGATCGGTCCGACCGGACCATCCAACTCCTCCTTGAACATGCCGCGCACATAGGCCGCCGGATGGAACATCAGGTTCCGCCCCAGCGCCGGGCTCTCCAATCCTGACGCCAGCAACAGGCGCGCGGTGCCAATGCCGTTGCCCGTCACGACCACGGCCGCGGCAGGCTGCATGCGTTCACCACCGGCGGCATCGCGATAGCGCACACCGGTCGCGCGGCCATTCGTGACGAGAATCTCCCGCACGACGCAACGATCGCGCAGTTCGACGCCCTGTCGCATGGCCGCCGGCCAATGAGTGAGGTCAGTCGAGGCCTTGGCGCCGTTGGCGCAGCCGGCCTGGCACGGGCCGCAATGGTTGCAGGCGGCGCGCTCGCCCTGCGCCACACTGTTGATCGCCGCGTCGACCGGCCACCAATGCCAGCCGAGCCGATCGAAGCCCTCCGCTGCCTTGCGGCCCAGACGACCCAGCGGCATCGGCTTCATGCGCGGCGGTTTCTTCGGTGGATAAGCGGGATCGCCCGCCAGGCCGCAAACGCCGAACGCCGCGTCGTTCAGATCGTAATAGGGCTCAAGGTCGGCATAGGAGAAGGGCCAATCGTCGCCCACGGCGTCGAGCGTCCGCGTCTGGAAGTCCGACGGATGCAGGCGCGGGAAATGCGCCGCCCAGTTGATGGTCGAGCCGCCGACGCCGTTCCACATCAGCGGCTTGAACGCAGAGTTGCTTTCGTCGATCGGATAATCCGCCGACCCGCCCGGATTGCCGAACTTCGCCCGCAGATTGGGCGACGTCGCCCAGGGGCCCAGCGCCAGCTCCTGCCAGTTCGCCCGGTGCGCCGGCAGATCGCGCCGATCGAACCAGCTGCCGCGCTCCAGGCAGACGATCTTGAGCTGCGGCGCCATGTGCGCCAGCCGCGCGCAGAAGGCGCCGCCGCCCAGGCCGGCGCCGACCACCACCACATCCACAGGCGCGCACGTGATGTCGTTCAACATCCGTCCCCACATCGGTCCCTGGCCGATTCAGTCGCCGGATCATAGCGAAGTGTTTCACCATGGAGGAAGCATCCATCTTCACTCTGGTCCAGCGAGTTTGTTTGTGCCTATCATCCGGCCAAAACCAGATCGCGACGGGAGGGTTTCCGCTCATGCTGAAGAATATCGATCCGCTGTTGAATGCGGACGTGCTCTATGCGCTCCGCTCCATGGGTCATGGCGACGATGTGGTGATCTCCGACACCAATTTCCCGTCGGACTCGGTCGCGCGCGACACCAAGCTCGGCACGCTGCTGCGCATCGATGCAAGCTGCCCGGACGTGATGCGCGCCGTGCTCTCGGTCATGCCGCTGGACAGCTTCGTCAAGCATCCGGCGCGGCGCATGCAGATCGTCGGCAAGCCCAAGGAAATCCCCGCGGTGCAAAAGGAAGTGCAGCGGGAGATCGACCGTGCCGAGGGCAAATCGACGCCGATGGGTTCCATCGAGCGCATGGATTTCTACGAGCAGGCGCGCAACGCCTATTGCGTCATCACCACCGCCGAGCGCCGTTTCTATGGCTGCTTCATTCTGAAAAAGGGCGTCATCCCGCCCGCCTGATCGATAGCAAGGGCTCACATGAGCAACGTCGCGATCCTCGGCATCTTCGTCGCCGACCTGGCCTTTCGTGCCGGCCGCCAGCCGACGATGGGCGAAACCATCATGGGCTCGGACTTCAAGATGGGCCCGGGCGGCAAGGGCTCCAACCAGGCCGTTGCCGCGGCGCGCGCCGGCGCCAATGTCACCTTCATCTCGCGCCTGGGCCGCGACGCCTTTGGGGAGATCGCCCTTTCCACCTGGAAGGCCGAGAAGATCAACACCGGCAAGGTGGTGCAGACCGACGCGGCGCCGACCGGGGCCGCCTATATCTTCGTGCAGGAGGGCACCGGCGAGAACGCCATCATCGTCGTGCCCGGCGCGGCGAACTCCATCAGCCGGGCCGATGTCGACCAGGCCGCCGCCGATATCCGCGCCGCCAAGGCCTTCATCACGCAATTGGAACAGCCGATCGAGGCGGCCTTGCACGGCCTGTCGATCGCCAAGCAGGCCGGCGTCACGACCATTTTCAACCCTGCGCCGGCGGCGGCGCTGCCGGATGCCATCTACGCGCTCTGCGACTACATCACGCCGAACGAGACGGAAGCCTCCGCCATCACCGGCGTGCAGGTGACCGGCCTCGACAGCGCCAAGGCGGCGGCGGACCGCCTGTTGCAGCGCGGCGTGGGCTGCGCCCTCATCACTTTGGGCGAGGCTGGCGCGCTCTATCACACCGCCAAGGAATCAGTGCTAGTGCCGGCCTTCACTGCCGGCAAGGTGGTGGAAACGACCGGCGCCGGCGACGCCTTCAATGGCGGCTTCGCCGCCGCGCTCGCCGCCGGACGCGGCCCGAAAGATGCCGTGCGCTTCGGCTGCGCGACGGCGGGCATCTCGGTGACCCGCCCCGGCACCGCGCCGTCGATGCCCAAGCTTGCAGAGATCGAAGCGCTGCTGGCGCGATAGCTAAACACCCCTTCCCCCCAACGCCGACGAATGTCGGTATTCGCCGACGGGGCGGGGAGGGGTTTGTCGGCAAGCTATCTGATGGATTTCTTCTTCCGCGCCGGCGTCTTCTTGCGCAAGGCCGCGGCTTTCTTCTTCGCGAGCGAATCCAACCCCATCACGTCGCGCATATGCGCCAGGATCAGTTCACTGCCGCGCCGGCCGGTCGCGGCACGCGCCTTTTTGGCGGTGCCGGTGAACCATTGCTTGTCGGAGAAGCGGTTCATGTCGACGCCCTCCGGGCACAGATCGAGCATCAGCGAAGTCTCGCCCTCGCCCGCATGGTCGAAGGGGAATAGCTTGATCGCCTCCGCGTTCAGCAGC
>DASZQC010000532.1:0-9452 GCA_035549815.1 Dongiaceae bacterium | reverse complement strand
TTGGCGAGCGACTTCACCTCCGACGCGACCACGGCGAAGCCCTTGCCGGCCTCGCCCGCCCGCGCCGCCTCGATGGTGGCATTGAGCGCCAGCAAGTTGGTCTGGCCGGCGATGTCGTTGATCAGCTTGATGACGTCGCCGATCCGGGTGGCGATCTCCGCCATGCCCTGGATGGTCCGGTCGGTGTCGCGGGTCTCGTCGACCGCGCGGCTTGCCAGCGTGGCGGCGCTTGCCACCTGGCGGCTGATCTCGCCGATCGAGGCGCTGAGCTCTTCCGAGGCGGCGGCGACGGTCTGCACGTTGGTCGACGCCTCTTCGGACGCGCTGGCGGCCGACTTCACCTGGCGATTGCTCCGCCGTCTTGGTCAAGCCGTCCGAAGTATGGCGCATCTGGTCCGACGCGCCGCCCAAGGCCGACAGAGCCTCGCGCACCTGGGATTCGAAGGCCGCGATATAGCCTTCGACCGCGCGCTGCCGGGCTTCCGCCTGCTCGTGGCGGACACGCTCCTCGCCTTCGATGCGGACCTTGTCGGCCGCGTTCTGCTTGAAGACGCCGAGCGCGCTGGCCAGCGCACCGATTTCGTCGCTGCGACCTGGGAAGCTGGCATCGGCGGTCAAGTCGCCGCCCGCCACCTTCAGCATGGCATCTCGAATCTGCTGCAGCGGACGGATGACGCGGCGGCCGATTGCCCAGATGCTGGCCAGCGCCAACGCGACGGCAATACCCAGCACCACCAGGCGCAGGGCAAGCCCCACCATGGCGCTTGAGCGCTGTGCCTCGGCGTGGTCCTTGGCTCCAACCAGCGCGGCTTCCGCCACGGACAGCAGCGTCGCCAGCTTCTCGACCGACAGCTTCGACCAGTCGTTGGGCGAAACTGTGGGCATCTGTCCCGCCAGCAGGGTCTTCAGCAGGTTGTCGCGCGCGTCCGTATAGCTGGGATCGAAAAAGCCCTTCTTGGCATTCTCCATGGCGATGGTCACTTCCGCCGGCAGGTCGGTGCCGAAGGCCAGGTATTCCAACGCCGTCCAGGACGCCTTGGCGCCACCTACGGCGGCGGCATATTTCTCCGGCGCATCCGGCGCGACACTGCCCGCGGCGATGCCGTTGGAAACGATGAGCGAGGCATCGCCGCCCGCGTTTCGCGCGACCCACGCCAGGTCGCGCAGCGCCAGCATCTGGGTGATGAACGGATCGGTGCTCTTGACGCCGGCGCCAAGCGCCGCCGACAGCTTGTCGAGGAGCCCGATCAGGTCTGTTGTGTGAGTCTTGAACTCGTCGGCCAGACCGGCGGGACGCTGTTCCTTGGGCTTCTTCATCGCCTCCCAGGATTCGGCGTGCAGATTGGCCAGGGTCTCAACGGATTGCTTCAAAGCAGGAAACAAGGTCTCGCGATCCTGGAACTCGACATCTTCAAGGGCCGCAACCGTAGCGACCAGCGCCGGCATTTCCGCGTCGCGGATGCCTTTCAGGCGCGCTTCCACATCAGAGGGAAGCGTGGCCGCGTCATTCAAACTGCGGATCGTGGTAGAACGGTCTGTCCTGAGATTGTGCATGGCCTTGAAGGCGGAACCGGAAGCATCCGCCACGACGGCGGTCCGCCGCGCGACGCTCAGCTGGTTCCAGGATTCCAGGGCGCTGAAGGCGAGCAGGGCCACCACGATGGCGGCCATGACAGAGACGACGGATTTGAGAAGCGTATTTGCAGACAATCGGTTCAACATGGAATGAGCCCTCGAAATTGATCTGAGGCTATTTCTCATGAAGCTCGTGAACAGAATGTTGCCGCCGTCGCGCGTTCGGTCATTTAGCTGGACGGTGGTGCGAAGAACGCACGTTCAACATGACCGATATCCCGCATCGGTTGTGCGTGTGAATGGGGCGAACGCGCGGACATTGAATTGCAGTCGAGCTAAATCTCTCGCAGACGCTCCTCCGCGGATTTCAATGGGACGAAGCAAGCCATGATGCGTCCCTGCATGCACGATTCCGCGTGACAAGCGAGCGGACCGACGCACACCGACCAAGGCTATGCACAGTCCGCGCGATCATTCGAACGGGCCGAGGTCCGATAAGGCCGACAAGAACCATCTCCCGCTGGGGAGCCGGCCCACAGAGATGAGGTCGCAAACGAATGCTGGGCTGGACAGGTTTGAAATGGTGGGCGCAGCAGGACTCGAACCTGCGACCCGCTGATTAAGAGTCAGCTGCTCTACCAACTGAGCTATGCGCCCGCCCTAAGGCGAGGCGCGCGGTATAGCAAAAGCCCTTGGGCCTTGTCGAGGACCAAATTTCCGGCGGAATTTTCCGCTGGAACAAGGCGTTAGGCCGCGCCTAATCCTCGGCCGAGGTGCGTCGTCCGACCCGGAAGTCCCGCTGGATATAGACCGCCATCAGCAAGCCGAATCCGACCAGCACCGTCATCATCGCCGTGCCGCCATAGGAGATCAGGGGCAGCGGAATGCCGACCACCGGAATAAGGCCCATGACCATGGCGGTATTGATGAAGAAATAGAGGAACAGGTTCATGGTCACGCCGAAGGCCAGCAGCCGGCCGAAATGGCTGCGGGTCCGGAGCGCGATGGCGAAGCCGTAGACCACCAGCAGCGAATAGAGCGACAGCAGCAGCAGCCCGCCGACCATGCCCAGTTCCTCGCCCAGCATGGTGAAGATGAAGTCGGTCTGGCGCTCGGGCAGGAACTCCAGTTGCGCCTGCGAGCCTTGCAAGAGCCCCTTGCCCCACACGCCGCCGGAGCCCAGCGCGATCTTCGACTGGGTGATGTGATAGCCGGCGCCGAGCGCGTCGCTCTCCGGATCGAGGAAGGTCAGCACGCGCGCCTTCTGGTAGTCGCGGAGGAACCCGGAGTTCCAGGCGCCGACCGCGCCGGCGACACCGATGCCGAAGATGATGGCGAACTTCCACCAGCGCACGCCCGCCACGAAAAAGACCGCGCCGCCGCACATCAGCAGCATGCCGGCGGTCCCCAGGTCGGGCTGTTTCAGCACCAGGACCGCGGGCACCATCGCCATCAGCGTCGGCGGAATCAGCACCCAGGGCTTGCCGATCTCCTCATAGCTGAGGCCGTGGAAATAGCGCGCCAGCACCAGGCACAGCGAGATCTTCATCAGCTCCGAGGGCTGCAACTGGAAGACCTTCAGGTCGATCCAGCGCTGCGCGCCCATGCCGATCTCGCCGAAGAACTCGACGTAGATCAGCAGCACCAGGGCGACGGCATAGAGCGGATAGGCGATCTTCGCCAGGCGCTGCAGATCGACCATGGCGATCATCAGCATGACCACCACGAAGACGCCGTAGCGAACCATCTGCTTGTTCATCCACGGCTCGGGACTGCCGTTGGCCGCGGAATAAAGCATGGCGAAGCCGATCGAGGCGACCATGGTGATCAGGATCAGCAGGCTCCAGGGGATCTGCTTGATCTTCTGGCCCAGCCGCAGGCCGGTTTGCGATCCGACGCTATGGAGTTCGATGCCCATGGCTGTTTCCTATGGCATCTCGCGCCGGCCGCCTTCGGCGTTCGGATTGCGCCGAGAGGGATCGCGCCGCTGGCATTCGATCAGGATGTCGCGGGCGATCGGCGCCGCCACCGCGGAGCCGCCACCGCCATGCTCCACCACCACGCAGCAGGCATAACGCGGCGCATGCACCGGCGCGAAAGCGACGAACAGGGCGTTGTCGCGCTGATGCCACGGCAGATTCTCGTTCTTGATCACGCCGCGCTGGCGCTCAGCCATGGTGATGCGGCGGACCTGGCTGGTGCCGGTCTTGCCCGCCATCTCCATGCCGGGGATGTCGATGCGCGAGCGATAGGCGGTGCCACGGTTGCCGTTGGTGACCGCGTCCATGCCTTCGCGCGCGACGCGCAGGAAATCGTCCGGCAGATCGAGGCGCGGGAAGATCGGGTTACCCTCGTCGTTCGCGGATTCGCTGGAGATCTGACGCGCCAGGCGCGGCTTCACCGCATAGCCGCCGTTGGCGAGGCGCGCGGTCATCACCGCAAGCTGCAGCGGTGTCGCGGTGATGAAGCCCTGGCCGATGCCGGCCACCAGCGTCTCGCCGGGATGCCAGATATCGCCCATCACGGCCTTTTTCCACTTGGTGTCGGGGATGAGGCCCGGCTTCTCGCCCGGCAGATCCAGCCCCTCGATATCGCCCAGCCCGAACTTGCGCGCGGTGTCCGCCATCAGATCGATGCCGGCGCGGCGGGCGGTTTCATAGAAATAGCAATCGCAGGAATGCTTGAGCCCGTCGACCATGTTGAGCGACCCGTGGCCCTCGCGCTTCCAGCAATGGAACCGCGCCGAGCCCAGCACCGTGACGCCGCTGCAATAGATGTGATCCTGCGGGCTCATCCCGGCGCGCAAGCCGGCGATCGCCGTGATCATCTTGAAAGTCGAACCCGGCGCGTACTGGCCGCTGACCGGCTTGTTGTTGAGCGGGCCGTAGATGTCGTTGGTCAGTTCCTGCCATTCGACATTGGTCAGGCCGCGATAAAAGGCCGTCGGGTCGTAGGATGGCGTCGAGGCGAGCGCCAGCAGGTCGCCGGTATAGACATCCATCACCACCGCGGCGCCGGAAAGCTCCGCCGACAGGCGCTGGTGCGCGTATTGCTGCAGTCCGACATCCAGCGTCGTCACCAGGTCGCCGCCCGGCTGGCCCTCTTGGCGCGTCAGCTCGCGGATCACGCGGCCGACGGAATTGACCTCCAGCTGGCTCTCGCCGGCGGAGCCGCGCAGCGGCAGATCATATTGCCGCTCCAGCCCGTTCTTGCCGATGCGGAAGCCCGGCTGGCGTAGCAGCGGGTCGGAATCGCGGTCGACTTCCTTTTCCGACGGCACCGCCACGTAGCCCAGGATGTGCGACGTGATACCACCGAATGGATAGACACGCTTCTGGTCGATCTCGATGGAGATGCCGGGCAGGTCCGGCAGATTGAGTTCAACCGCATTGACCTGCTCCCAATCCAGGTCGTCCTTGACCGTGATCGGCACGAAGGCGCGGTTGCGTTTGCGTTCCTTCATCACGCGGCCGATCTCGCGCTCGCTCAGCGGCACGATCTCGGAGAAGGATTGCAGCGTCGCTTCCAGGTCCGGCGTCTGTTCCGCCACCAGGATGGCGCGATAGCTCGGCGAATTGCTGGCGAGCGGAATGCCGAAGCGGTCCAGGATCAGGCCGCGCGGCGGGAACAGGATGCGGCGGTTGATGCGGTTCTCGTCGGCCAGCAGCTTATATTTCTCGCCTTCGATCACCTGCAGGTAATAGAGGCGCGCCGCCAAGGTGCCGACCATGGCGGCCTTCAGGCCGCCGAGGATCGCCAGCCGGCGCGAGAACACCTTCTGCTGGTTCTGCGCCTGCTGCTGCTTCACGCGGCCCATCGCGCCCGCCCTCTCACTCGAAGAGCGCGTGCTGCAGACGCCCGAACAGCAGCGTCAGCAGCGGATAGAGCGCGATATTGACCACGGTCTGCAGCACCAGCGGCCAGGGATTGGGCCATTGCTCCAGCACCAGGGCCGCCAGGGTCCAGGACAGGAAGAAAGCCAGCGTTGCGGTGCCGGCGAAAGCCATCCAGACCAGGATGAAGGATGAATCGGCCAGTTCGCGGCGCCAGAGCTGGGCGCTGCCGCAGACCGCCAGGGCGACGATGGTGCTGAGGCCGAAGGGCGACAGGCCGAGCATGTCGGAGACCAGCCCGATCAGCGCCGCGATCCAGGGGGTCATCGCCTCGGGCTGATAGAGCGACCAATAGAAGATCGCCGGTATGACCAGGAAACCGGCCAGCGGCGCATCGAACGGCCGCCACGGCGCGATGCTGACGGCGAGCAACAGCAATGCCACCAGGGCCGGCGTGGCGAGGCGCAGCCATTCGCCGATCTGATGCCGGATGCCGAGGCCGATCACTCGGCCCCTCCCTCGATCGGCTTCAGGCGCGGCTGCGTGTGGGCGGGCTTGACCAGCTTGGGCAACTGCACCGGGCCGGCGGTCGGCTTCAGGATCGGCACCGCGGTGCTGACGTCGATGCCGAGATCCTGCTGCAGCACGCCCGGCAGTTCGTAATCGACCATGCGGATATATTCGAGCCGCCCGAGATCGGCGAAGGGCTGCACATAGACCTTGCCGTCGCTGATATCGGCCACCTCGCCCACCGGCAGGCCGGCGGGAAACGCGCCGCCGACGCCGGAGGTCACCACGTGATCGCCGATCTTCACGTCGGCGTCGCGCGACAGATAGCTGACCTCGGGACGCTCCGAGTTGTTGCCGGCGAGGATCGCCTGGTCGCGTGTGCGCTCGATCAGCACCGGCAGGCGGCTGTTGATGTCGGTCAGCAGCATGACGCGCGAGACGCGGTTGCCCACGTCCTGCACGCGGCCGACCATGCCGTTGCCCACCATCGCCGCCTGGCCCTTGCGCACACCATGCTGCGCGCCGGCCAGCGCGATCACGCCGCGCACGAAGCCGGAGGACGCATCGGCGACCACCGGCGCGCTGATGAAGGAGACGCGCGGATTGGGCGTCATTTTCAGGAGCTCGCGCAGCGAGGCGTTCTCCGCCTGGAGGTCGCGGGCCTGCCGCTCCCAATCCTGCAGCGCCTGGTTCTCCAGCCGCAGGGCTTCGACCTGCGACTTCAGCGCGAAATAGGATTGCACGTCGGCCGCGGTGTCGCGCGCGGTCTCGATGGGCGAGGAGACGGCATAGAGGATCGGGCCGATGCCGTCGGCCGCCCAGATGCGCAGGCGCGACAGCATGACCGTGTCGGCCTTGCCGATCAGCAGGACGCCGAAGGCCACGACCATCAACAGGACGAAGGAAAAGCGCTGGAACCAGACCTTAAGGGAAGAGGTCGCGCCTATTGCGCCCGAACGCTGTCTCAATTCCCGCCCTCCGGGATGCCGGTCTTACCGGCCAAGGCCTTGGAATTCCGTGCCTTGTTGGATTTTTCCACAGGCTGAACCCGGCCGCAAAGAAAAACTGCGGGTAAGTTAGGGCAATTTGGTTAATACATGCTGATCAAGACGTGACGATGCGCCTTGATATCTTCGAGGCAGCGGCCGGTTCCGAGCGCCACACAAGACAGAGCGTCATCGGCTACCGAGACCGGCAGGCCGGTCGCATGGCGCAGCACGTAATCCAGATTGGACAGCAAGGCGCCGCCGCCGGTCAGCACAATGCCCTTGTCCACGATGTCGCCGGCCAGTTCCGGGGCCGTGTGCTCGAGGGCCACCTTCACCGCCTCGATAATGGCGCCGACCGGCTCGGCCAGGGCTTCCGACACCTGGCGCTCGGTGATCACCAGCTCTTTCGGCACGCCGTTCATCAGGTCGCGGCCCTTGATTTCCATGACCTTGCCCTCGCCGTCTTCCGGCGGGCAGGCGGAACCGATTTCCTTCTTGATGCGCTCGGCGGAGCCTTCGCCGACCAGCAAATTATGGTTCCGGCGGATATAGCCGATGATGGCCTCGTCCATCTTGTCGCCGCCGACGCGAACGGATCGGGAATAGACGATGCCGCCGAGGGACAGAACGGCCACTTCCGTGGTGCCGCCGCCGATATCGACGACCATGGAACCGGTTGGCTCGGTCACCGGCAGGCCGGCGCCGATGGCAGCGGCCATGGGCTCCTCGATCAGCCAGACCTTGCTGGCGCCGGCGGATTCAGCGGATTCCTGGATGGCGCGGCGCTCGACGGCGGTGGAGCCGGAGGGCACGCAGACAATAATCTGAGGCCGGGCGAAGGAACGGCGATTGTTATGAACCTTGCGGATGAAATGCTTGATCATTTCTTCCGCCACTTCGAAATCGGCGATGACGCCGTCGCGCAGGGGGCGGATCGCTTGGATATTGCCCGGCGTGCGGCCCAGCATCAGCTTGGCCTCGTCACCCACCGCCAGGACGTGCTTTTTGCCGCGATTGTCGGCGATGGCGACAACGGATGGCTCGTTGAGAACGATGCCTCGGCCTTTCACGTAGACCAGGGTGTTCGCCGTCCCCAGGTCGATCGCCATATCGGACGAGAACATTCCCACAAGCTTAGAAAACATCCAATTCCACCCGTTTTACTCTGACCGCAGAGGCTGGGGTCACCTAGGCTTCCGGACGATGCATGTCCCGTCGAACCCCCGACCTGTGACCCCCTGGCCTGTCAATCCTGGGCTATCAACCCTGGCCTATGAACCCTGGCCACAAACCTTGGGGCCCTCGAACCCGTTCGGCGAAGCCACGCTGCTTTGGGGGGCGGCTGGCTGGAGCGCCAAGGCACAAGAATCCGCATCAGATATGCCGAAGTGGCCCCGCGACTCGGCAGGACCGCGCCCCGGCGGGCCGATATGCTTTTACCCCTCGCTTGCGCGGCAAGACAAGAGCGAAAATGCCGGAATGGCGGCGATCGGGCGGCCCTTCAAGCCGTCCGATCGCACGCACTCAACAATATGTTTCGCGCGACGCGCGAACTCAGTTCTTGGTCTTGTCGACCAGGCGATTGGAGCTGATCCAGGGCATCATGGCGCGCAATTTCGCGCCGACTTCCTCGATCGGATGCTCCGCCGCGCGGCGGCGCGTGGCCTTGAAGCTCGGCTGGCCCGCGCCGCATTCCTGCACCCAGTCGCGCGCGAAGCGGCCGGACTGGATGTCGTCCAGGATGCGCTTCATCTCTTTCTTGGTCTCCTCGGTGACGATGCGCGGGCCGCGCGTATAGTCGCCGTACTCGGCCGTGTTGGAGATCGAGTAGCGCATGTTGGCGATGCCGCCCTCATAGATCAGGTCGACGATCAGCTTCACCTCGTGCAGGCACTCGAAATAGGCCATTTCCGGCGCGTACCCTTGAAGCGCGCCTGGCCGGACTTGCACTCTTGCATCCACTCGGACGCGAACTTGCCCTTCTGGATGTCGGCGAGAATGCGCTTCATCTCCGCCTTGGTCTCCGGCGTGATCACGCGCGGGCCGCTCATGTACTCGCCCCACTCGGCGGTGTTCGAGATCGAGTAGTTCATGTTGGCAATGCCGCCTTCGTAGATCAGATCGACGATCAGCTTCACTTCGTGCAGGCACTCGAAATAGGCCATCTCCGGCGCGTAACCGGCTTCCACCAGCGTCTCGAAGCCGCCCTTGATCAGCTCGACAAGACCGCCGCACAGCACGCCCTGCTCGCCGAACAAGTCGGTCTCGCACTCTTCCTTGAAGGTCGTCTCGATGATGCCGGCGCGGCCGCCGCCGATGGCGGAAGCATACGACAGGCCGAGATCATGCGCGTTGCCCGACGAATCCTTGTGGATCGCGATCAGGCACGGCACGCCGCCGCCCTTGAGATATTCGCCGCGCACCGTGTGGCCGGGGCCCTTCGGCGCGACCATCAGGACGTCGACGGTCTCCTTCGGCTCGATCAGCGTGAAGTGGATGTTGAGCCCGTGGGCGAACATCAGGGCCGCGCCGTCCTTGATGTTCG
>DASZQC010000531.1:0-2092 GCA_035549815.1 Dongiaceae bacterium | reverse complement strand
CAGGTGCCGGCGACGCCGGGCACCAGCGCCTGGCCGCCCAGCTTGCCTTCGGTGCCGACCTCGCGCGCGACGCGCGTGACTTCGCCGGCGAAGGAATTGAGCTGGTCCACCATGGTGTTGATGGTGTTCTTCAGCTCCAGGATTTCGCCGCTGACATTCACGGTGATCTTGCGCGACAGGTCGCCGCGCGCCACGGCGGTCGTCACCTGGGCAATGTTGCGCACCTGATCGGTGAGGTTGCCGCACATGGCGTTGACGGAGTCGGTCAGGTCCTTCCAGGTGCCGGCGACGCCGGGCACCAGCGCCTGGCCGCCCAGCTTGCCTTCGGTGCCGACCTCGCGCGCGACGCGCGTCACTTCCGAGGCGAAGGAGCGCAATTGATCCACCATCGTGTTGATGGCTTCCTTGAGCTGCAGGATCTCGCCGCGCACGTCGACGGTGATCTTTTTCGACAGGTCGCCGTTGGCGACGGCGATGGTCACCTCGGCGATGTTGCGCACCTGGCCGGTCAGGTTGTTGGCCATGAAGTTGACGGACTCGGTCAAATCCTTCCACACGCCGGTCACTTCGCGGACCTGCGCCTGGCCGCCCAGCTTGCCGTCGGTGCCGACCTCGCGCGCCACGCGCGTCACTTCCGAGGTGAACACGCTCAACTGCTTGATCATGGTGTTGACGATGGTGGCGGAGCGCAGGAATTCGCCCTTGAGCGGCCGGCCGTCCACTTCGAGTTGCACGGTCTGCAACAGGTCGCCCTTGGCCACGGCGGCGATGGCGCGCGTCACTTCGGTGGTTGGCCACAGCAGGTCGTCGATCAGGGTATTGACCGAACCCTCCATCTCGCCCCAGGCGCCGCGGCCTTCGCCGAAATTCACCCGCTTGCGGGTACGGCCCTCGCGTCCCACCACTTGGCCCACCTGCTCCAGCTGGTGGGCCATGCGTTCATTGTTGGCGATGATGTCGTTGAACGTGTCGGCGATCTTGCCGGCAAGGCCGATCTGGTCGCGCGGCAGGCGGACGGAGAAGTCGCCGCCGCGCATGGCTTGCAGCGCCTCGAGGAGAATTTGCAGGGAATTGTCGGATGCCGCCTGGCTGCCATTGGTCCCGGCGACAGCCGTCTTTTCCCGCTTCGCCTTCTGCCGATTGCGAACGCGAATGGCGGGCTTCAGCCCCTCGGTCTGCATGATACCCCCTGCCCTCTCGCCGTGGGGCAGCGCCGCACCATCGCGGGCGCATTTACCCAGGACAGTAACCGGCGAGGGACGAAATGGTTCCCTGCCCGACCAAATCGCGTCGCGTAAACCGCTGTTGCGGTTTTGCGATATTTTTCAATCTCTTATCAGAATAGCGTGTCCCTGGCGCGCGCGCTGCAATCCGAATGCGGCGATCACCGAATCCATCTCCCAAAGTCGGACAATGTCCCCGGTAGTCAGCCTTTTCGGTTGCGGATATCATCTCGTCCGGACCGGCGGGATGTGCTGCCGGGAAATCGGGGACGTCATTGAGAATTCTCGTCGTCGAAGATGAGATTCTGATTCAGATGCTTGCCGTGCAGTATCTGGAGGACGCCGGATTCGTCGCGGAGACGGCCGATTCCGCGGCCGAGGCTTTGGACAAGCTGCATTCGGCCAAGGGCGAGGTCAGCGGCATCGTTCTCGATATCGGGCTGCCGGACCGCGGCGGCGATGTGCTCACCCGCGAGATCCGCACGCTCTATCCTTCGGTGCCGATCGTGCTGGCCACCGGCCACTGGCGCCAGGATTTCCAGAGCGTGGTCGACGGCAATCGCGGCATCGCCTTTCTCAGCAAGCCCTACTCGGCGGACGGCCTGATCTCTGCCTTGCGCGAGGCCGGCGTGCCGAAATAACCGGCGCTACCGCCACAGGCGGCCGCGTTGCCGCACCTTCTCCAGCAATTGCCAGGCGCTCTCATCGCCGGCGCTCAGCCGATGTCCTGCGGGTTGCGGCGGGTCGCTGCGCCAATCCAGCGCCGTCTGCACCGATGCCGCCTGATAATAGGCCGCCAGCGCCTGACCGAGCAGAACGCGGAATTCGTCCGGCAGCGCCTGTGCGATCCGCTGGACTTCCGTGGCGGC
>DASZQC010000530.1:0-8013 GCA_035549815.1 Dongiaceae bacterium | reverse complement strand
GGCCCGCCATCGCAATATCGGCATGGTGTTCCAGAATTACGCTTTGTTCCCGCATATGAGCGTGGGCGACAACGTGGCCTATGGCCTGAAGGTGCGCCGCGTGTCGAAGGACGAGATCGCGCGGCGGGTCCAGGCGGCGTTGCGCCTCGTGCATCTGGAAGAGTTTGGCGGCCGCGCCATCCAGCAGCTTTCCGGCGGGCAGCAGCAGCGTGTCGCCCTGGCGCGCGCCCTGGTGATCGAGCCGGACGTGCTGCTGATGGATGAGCCGCTGGGCGCGCTCGACAAGCAATTGCGCCGCTCCGTGCAGCTCGAATTGCGCCGCCTGCACGAGCAGCACCGCCGCACCACGATCTATGTGACGCATGACCAGGAAGAGGCGCTGGTCCTCTCCGATCGCGTCGCGGTGATGCGCGACGGCCGCATCGAGCAGATCGGCGGTGCCGGCGATCTCTATGACCGGCCGGTCAACGCCTTCGTCGCCGGCTTCATCGGCGAATCCAACCTGCTGCCGGCGCGCGTCATCGCGGCGCAGGGCGGTAGCGCGGACGTCGAAGTCCCGGCTTTCGGCCACAATTTGAGCGCCATCGCCGCGCCCGGCCTGCAAACGGGCCAGCAGGTGGCGCTGCTGATCCGGCCGGAGCATGTGCTCATCGCAGACGGAGCCGGCGTCGCGGCGGAGATCGTCGATCTCGTCTATCTCGGCGAGTTGACCGCGGTTCAATTGCGCCTGGACAGCAATGTCGGCATCTGGGCGCGACAGATCACCAGCCACAACCTGCGGCGCGGGACGCAGGTCAAGATCGGGTGGAAACCGGAACATGCCCGTGTCGTACCAGCCTGAACAAGCAAAGGGAGTGAAACAAGTCATGCGCAGACGTACGTTCCTCGCCACCGCAGCCGCGGCCGGCGCCCTCACCAGTGCCGGAGGCCTGCTGCAAGCGGCGCGCGCCGCCGACCGGCCCTTCACGTTCACCTCCTGGGGCGGCGCCCTGTCGGATGCGGAGAAGGCGGCCTTCACCGATCCCTTTGCGGCGGCGAAGGGCATCCAGATCGTCAACGCCTCGCCGACCGAGACGGCGAAGATCAAGGCCATGGTCCAGTCGGGCAACGTCGAGTGGGACCTGGTCGATGTCGGCGGCCGCACCGTGTGGCAGGGCGGCAAGGAAGGCTTCCTCGAGGAGCTCGACCTTTCCAAGATCCCGAACGCGGCGAACCTGGAAAAGGGCTGGGTCTCGCCCTACGGCATCGCCACCTCCACCGGCGCCAGCATCATGGCTTGGTCGACCACCGCGTTCCCGGATGGCGGGCCGCAGAGCTGGGCCGATTTCTGGGACGTGAAGCGCTTCCCGGGACCGCGCGGCCTCTACAAATATTTCTACTACAACTACGAGGCCGCTCTTCTCGCCGCCGGCGTGAAGCGCGAGGAAGTCTTCCCCTACACCAAGGAGAAGGCGGACATGGCGCTGGGCAAGGTGAAGGAGCTGAAGCCGAACGTCAGCGTCTGGTGGGGCGCCGGCGCGCAGCCGCCGCAACTCCTGTCGTCCGGCGAGCTGGCTCTGTCTTCCGCCTGGAGCGGCCGCATGCTGGCGGCGGAAGCCGAGGGCGCGCCGGTCGGCCACACCTACAAGGACGGCATCGCCTGGGCCAACTGGTGGGTGATCCCGAAGGGCTCGCCGAACGCGGCGGTGGCGCATGAGCTGCTGGACTTCGCCCTGGCGGAAGAGCAGCAGGCGAAGCTGCTGACTTTGAAGACCTACGGCCCGGTGCTCAGCGCCGCCACCGCCGGCGCCGACGAGGAGACCAAGAAGGTGCTCGTCATGTCGCCGGACAACATCAAGGACATGCTGATCCTCAACGAGGAAGAGGCCAACAAATACTCCTACGAGTACGAGGAAGCCTGGAACCAGTTGATGCTGGGCTGATCTTCGCACGACACGCCGCATCCCGGATATCGCGCCGGGATGCGGCCTCTTTCCCTTAGATGAATCTTGGACACGCAAACGCATCGTCGCGAACAACAACTGCCCGGTAGTTTGTGGGCGGCGACCGCCACTCCAGCGCCGGCCTATGCGCGGGCGGATCGCGACCTCGCTTGCGATGTTGCCGTCATCGGCGGCGGCTATACCGGCCTCAGCACGGCGCTGCATCTGGCGAAGGCCGGGCGCAGCGTCATCGTCGCAGAAGCGGTTGAGCCGGGTTGGGGCGCCTCGGGCCGCAACGGCGGCCAGGTCATCGCCGGGCTGAAAGCCAACCCGCACGAACTGCTCGCCACCTTCGGTCCCGATCTCGGCATACGCATCGCCAAGCGCATGGGCGCCGCCGCCGATCTGGTGTTCGACCTGATCGCCCGGCACGGCATCGATTGCCATGCCAAGCGTAGCGGCTGGGTCCAGGCGGCGCACGGCATGGGTCCGCTGCGCGACCTGGTCGAGCCGCGCTGCCGGCAATGGGCGGAACTCGGCGCCGGCACGGAGATGTTGGACCAGCAACAGGTTGCCGCGGCCCTGGGTAGCGATCCATCGGCCTATGTCGGTGGCTTCCGCGACCCGCGCGGCGGCGTGCTGCAGCCGCTGAGCTACGCGCGCGGCCTTGCCGCGGCGGCGATGCGGCAAGGTGTGACGATCCTGGCGAACATGCCCGTCCTCGATCTGCAACGCGACGGCGCGCCATGGCGCTTGTCGATTGGCGCGCACAGCATCCGTGCGGCCCAGGTCGTGCTCGCGACCAATGCCTATTCCGGGGCTTTCGCCGATCGCGTGCGGCCGGATCTGCGCCGCGCCATCATCCCGGTGACCAGCTTCCAGATGGCGACGCCGCCTCTGACCGGCGAGATTTCGCGCACCATCCTGCCGGGCGGCGAGGGCGTGACGGATTCCCGCCGCCTGCTGCTCTATTTCCGGCGCGATCATACTGGGCGGCTGGTGATGGGCGGCCGCTCGCCGGTGGACGACCTGCCGGCAAAGTCCGATGCGGTGCCGTTGCAGGCGGCGATCGCGCGCATCTTCCCGCAGCTTGGCCGGCCGACGGTCGATTATGTCTGGACCGGCAAGGTCGCGATCACCAAGGACAAGATGCCCCATATCCACATGCCGGAGCCGGGCCTTTTCGTGTTTGCCGGCTGCAACGGCCGCGGCGTCGCCATGTGCACCATGATGGGCGCGCTGCTGGCGGAGCTCGCGACGGGTACGGCGCCGGGCGATCTGGACTATCCGGTCACCGCGCCGGACGCCTTTGCCCTGCACGAGTTCCGCAAGCTCGGCATCTTCGCCCTTAGCCAGTATTACCGGCTGCTGGACCGGATCGAGGCGCGACGCTCGGCTTGAGATTGCGCGCCGGATCGTTACCCTGACGGCATCATCTCAAGTGATCAGGGGCCTCCATGCAGTTCGAGATCAATTCCCGCGCCGATTTGACGCTGGATCTCTATCGCCGTGTCGCTTGGCAACGCGATAGCGTCAAGCTCGGCGCCAAGGCCATGCAAGCCATGGCCGAGAGCCGCGCGCGTTTCCTGCGCCTGCTCGAGGATCCCGCCATCACCATCTACGGCGTCACCTCCGGCTATGGCCACATGGCCAGCATCCGGCTGGAAGGGGAGGCGCGCCGCGCCCATGCGCGCAAGCCGCCGCGCGCTTCCGTCGCCGCCTTCGGCCCGCCCGCGCCGGACCGTGTCGCGCGCGGCATCGTGCTGGCGCGGCTGGCGAACTTCGTCGAAGGCCATGCGGCGGTGACGCCGGCCTTGGCCGCGGAAGTTGCCGCCATGCTGAATGGCGCTCCTATGCCGCAAGTCTCGATGGCGGGGCAGGGTGGTGCCGGCGAAATCCTCTGGGCGGCGCCCTTGTTCATCGAGATCGCCGAGCGGTTCGATCTGGGCGAGAAGGATGCTTTGTCGCTGATCAACGGATCGCCCGCCGCCGCCGCTCTGATTGCCGACGCCGCCATTGCCATGCGCCGGCGGCTGGATCTGGTGGAGCGCGTCTTCGCCTTGTCGGCCGAAGCGATCAAGGCGCCGCTGGAAGCCTATGATGAGGCCTTCGATGACCTGTGGGAGGACCCGCACGAGGCGGAAGCGCTGCGTCGCCTGCGGGCGCTGCTGCAAGGCGGCGGGGTTGAGCGGCGCAAATACCAGGCGCCGGTCAGCTATCGCATCCTGCCGCGCGTGATCGGCCAGTTCCGGCGTGTCATCGCGCAAGCGGAGGAGATCGCCGCGAGCTCGCTACGCTCGGTCACCGACAATCCCGTCTTCCTGCCGGCCGATGCGGGCCATCCCAACGGTCGCATCGCCAGCAATGGCGGCTATCACAATGCGCGGGCCTATCCGGCGCTCGACAACCTCGCGGCCGCCTGTGTCGATCTCTGCGTCCTCGCGGAGCGCCACACCACCAAGCTGCTCGACGGCCGCTATTCCCTGCTGCCCGATCAGTTGCAGGACGGCGGCGGCCATATCGGCATTCTGGGCTTTGTCCAGATCGGCTATGCCGAGGAGGCCCGGCGCCACGCCCAGCGCACCTTCCTGCCCGGCAGCGAGGCCGGCGGCTTCGGCCAGAACGATGTCGCGCCGCTAACCGGACTGGCTTGGCGAGCGCAGGAAGAGGCCGGCCGTTGCCTCGACGCGGCGCTGACGATGCTGTCGGCCGTCGCGTCGCAGGCGTTTCACGTCACTGGGCGTGAGGCGCCGCCGGAACTGCAGGAACTGCTGTCGATGGTGCGCGCCGAATTCCCGCCGGTCACCGGCCCGCAGACATTCGCTGCGCCGCTGGAAGCGCTGATGACGCGGCTGCGGCGCTCCATCTATGACGCTTGAGACCCGCCTCTATTGCGCGGTCCATGCGCCATCGACCGCGATGGTGGTTCCGGTGACCTGATCGGCGGCCGGCGAGCATAGGAACGCGACGGTACCGCCGAGTTGTTCCGGTGTCACGAAGCTCTGCGATGGCTGCTTCTCGCCCAGCAGGGCCGCAGCCGCTTCGTCCCGGCCGATCTTCCGCTCGGAAGCCATGTTGGCGATCTGCTTCTCGACCAGCGGCGTCAGCACCCAGCCGGGGCAGACCGCGTTGGCGGTGATGCCGGTGCCGGCATTCTCCAACCCAACCACCTTGGTCAGTCCGACGATCCCATGCTTGGCGGCAACGTACGCGGCCTTGTGCTTGGATCCGACCAGCCCATGGGCGGAGGCGATGTTGACGATCCGGCCCCAACCTTGCTTCTTCATCTGCGGCACGGCGGCGGCGGTGCCGTGAAACGCGGCCGACAGGTTGATCGCCAGGATCGCGTCCCACTTCTCGGCCGGGAATTCATCGACGGGCGCCGTGAATTGGATCCCCGCATTGTTCACCAGGATATCGACGCGGCCGAGCTTCCCGATCGTCGCGGCGATCATGCCGCGCACGGCCTCGCCCTTCGACATGTCGGCGCCGTCATAGACGGCGCGCACCTTGTGTTCACGTTCGATCCCGGAGCGGATGGTCTCGATCTCACCCGGGTCGCCGAAGCCGTTCAGCACGATATTGGCGCCGTGGCCCGCCAGCACCTTGGCGATGCCGAGGCCGATACCGCTGGTGGATCCGGTGACGATGGCGACTTTGTCCTTCAACATGATGGTCGTTCCTTGTACTGCGCTCGAGCTGGTGCCGGTCAGGCGCCGGCTTCGCGATGGATGTCGTGGGTGACGATGCCGATGTCCGGCGCCGGGCGGTCCAGACGGCGCGGATTGGCCAGGGTGCGGCGGATATCCTCCAGGCCGCTCTGCCAATGCTCGCGCATGGCGCCCAGCCCGAACTCATAGTCCTTCGAATGTCCCTCGAAGGCTTTGGACTGGTAGATCAGATGCACGATGTTGTAGGCGCGATGACCGGCAAGGTCGGCCATGGCCCTGACCTCCGGATCGTTCCGGGTCTCCTCGGGCAGCTTGTCGATGAGTTGTTGCAAAGCCTGCCGCATCTTCTGCATCTGCATCATGTGGGTCGTGATGGCGCGGGTCCGGCTGGAATACTGGATGTCCTTCTGCCGGCTTGCGACCTCCATCAAATCGTACGGCAGGCGACCTTTGGCCGACCACAGATCGACCTGGAAGGTGAGTGTGTCCCTGCGCGGCTCGCTGGAAAGAACGCGAGAGAGCGGAGTGTTCGAGACCACGCCGCCGTCCCAATAATACTCGCCGTCGATCTCCACCGCGGGAAAGCCCGGAGGCAGAGCGCCCGACGCCATGAAATGTTCTGCCCGCAGCCGCTGCTTGGCGGTATCGAAATAGACCAGGTTGCCGCAACGGATATTGACGGCGCCGACACTGGCCCGGACGTTGCCGGAGTTCAACAGGTCGAAATCGACCAGCCGCTCCAGCGTGTCGCGCAGCGGCGACGTATCGTAGAAGCTGGTGGCGGTGTCGCCGGAGAACATCGACAGGAACGGCGGCGGGAAGCGCGGCTTGAAGAATCCGGTCTGGCCCATGAGCAACGCGCGGGTTGCCGCGGCGACGTTGTGGGCCGAGCGCAGATCCATGGTAAATGGCAGGCTGTCCGCGAGCCCCTCGTTGACCGGCCATTCGACCGGCGCGGCGCAGATCGTTTCCCAAAATTCCCGCAGGCGATCGACGCGCTGGGATTCCGGCGAGCCGGCGATGATCGCGGCATTCAGCGCGCCGATCGAGATGCCGGCGACCCAGTTCGGCCGGATGCCGGCCTCGTGCAACCCCTCATAGACGCCCGCCTGATAGGCGCCCAGCGCGCCGCCGCCTTGCAGCACCAGGGCGATGACGTCGTAGTCCGGGGCTTCCAGGCGGCCGGCGGCGCCGACCAACTCTTTTCGTTTTAGGCGACGCATCTCTCATCTCCTTTCTGAAGGTAGTCATGCACGACGGCGCCGAGGCCGAGCGTCAGGTCGGCGACCAGATGCTTGGCCGCGAGCACTTCCAGCACGGGCAGATCGGCGACGGGGGCGAGGGCGTGGGGGCAGAGCTGCAAGGCGGCCGGGCCGGTCCAGGCGCCTTTCACGCTTACGTCCTCCAGGTAGTACCGGACCAACTCGCAGACGCGCGGGCTGC
The DNA here is from genome assembly GCA_035549815.1 of Dongiaceae bacterium. Taxonomy (GTDB): domain Bacteria; phylum Pseudomonadota; class Alphaproteobacteria; order Dongiales; family Dongiaceae; genus Dongia_A. Next base: position 977 of record DASZQC010000530.1, on the reverse strand, counting down.
CATCGACGTGCGGGATGACCTTGAGCAGGAAATTCGGCGCGCCGAGGCCCTTGGCTTCGGCGGCGAGGTCCAGGGCGCGATGCTTGTAGCCCATGGTGCCGGTGGCGATGCGGACCGAACCGTAATTCAGCGTGCCGACCAGCGTATCGGTCTCCACCGCCAGGCTCGGCTGCGCCAGCTTCTTCGGGAAGCCCCAGAGCTCGCGTCCGGCGGCGATCGGCGGATGATCGTTCAGGAACATCTGGTGCGTGTAGCTGCCGGCCTGGCCTTGATAGCGGACCGGGATCACCTGACCGCTTTCGGTGTAGTCGCCGAAACCGGTCGAATCCGGCATACGGATGAATTCGTAATTCACCACCGGCTCGATCACCTCGAGGGGTTCCGGCACCACCCGGCGCAACGCCTCGAGATCGGTGCGATAGCGAATGATGAAGTATTCGCGATTGACGAAGCGATAGGGGCCGGGCGGAAAGGCCGGGCTGCTCGGCGGCATGGCGAAGGCGGTCTTGCGCAGGGTAGATCCGTCCATTGTTGCGATCCTTGCTTTGTGGTTTCCGAATTACGCCAGTGCGAGCCCGCCATCGACGGCGATCACCTGCCCGGTAACCCATTCCGACGCGGGATCGGCGAGCGCGACGATCCATCGTGCGACCTCCTCGGGATTGCCGCGGCGCTGCAGCGGAATCTGCTCGCGTTCCCGTTCCTTGACCGCTTCGGCCTGCTCCGGGGAAAGGCCCATCATCCCGGTCAGCGCGCCGGACTCCGTCGGCCCCGCCGCAACCGCATTGACCCGGATGCCCTGCGGCGCCAGCTCCAGCGCCCAGCAGCGCGTCAGATGATCGAGCGCCGCCTTGCTGGCGGCGTAGTGCGAGAGTCCGGCCGCCGCCTTATGCCCGAACGTGCTCGAGACATTGACGATGGCGCCCTTGGACGCCGCCAGGTACGGCAGGGCGGCCGCGGAAAGCAGGCTCGGCCCC
>DASZQC010000529.1:0-2147 GCA_035549815.1 Dongiaceae bacterium | reverse complement strand
CGCCCCCAGTGAGGATGGCGACTCTGTTTGCGGCACATAAGTGGTATTAGTGTCTGGCGACGGCGCTTCCAAGAACGCTTCGTCCTCAAGCGCGGCCAGAACTCGGTCTATGTTCGCTTCGAAGACGTGTGCAAGCTCGATCTCGTCCCGAATCGAAGACGACTGATTCCAAAGACCAAGCTCTTGAAGCACTGCGCCGATGAAGTACGACTTCCTGCCGCCCGGAAGGGCAATCGAAACTTGGTGATCCACGCGATCATGTAGAAAATAGAGACTGAACCTTGGCCCCTCTAGACAAGCTCCGAACTGATTTTCATTTCCGTCTTGCCTAATAGTACGCAGGCCCAGGCGGTCGCGAATGTCCGCAAACCCGGAAAAGCGAGCCTTGATCAGGTCTGTTGGCATGTTGCCGGTGCAAGCTAGAGATGAGAGACAATCTTGTCATCGTGGCGCGGAACCATTGACTGAACGTTAACCACGTGAGAATGGTCGGCTCCGCCATTCTGCGACCTGCGAATCTCAGCGCCCCTACCGAGACGGATCGTCACGTGCTCCCAACGCCTGTGGGTAAGATCTCACTGTGCCACAAGCGGACAATTGCCGGGGCAGCCTCCCAAGCTAATTTGTGAGGAACGGCACCAGCGCCGCGAGCACCTCCTGCGGCTTTTCTTCCATCACGAAATGCCCGCATTGGAGCACCTCGCCGCGCACGTCGGTGGCCCAGCGCTTCCAGGTTTCCAGCGCGCTGTTCGGACCGGTCTTCAGATATTCCTCGCCGGTCACCACCAGCATCGGGCAGGTGATCTTGCGCCAGGCCGCGCGGTCGGCGCGGTCCTGGGCATCGTCAATGGTGTAGCCGGCGCGGTAATCGGCGCAGCTCGCGGCGATGTTCTCGGGCTTGCGGAAGCACCGGCGATAGTCCGCCAGCGCTTCGGGATGCAGCGCCGCATAGTTGCCGGACCAGGAGCGCACCAGGTGATCCTGGAAGAAATCCGGGTCCTTGCCGATCAGGCGCTCCGGCAATTCGCCGCCGCGCGCCAGGAAGCCCCAGTGGAACACGCCAAAGGAGAAGCCCTTGTCGGCCACATCCCATTGCTCGGCCGTCGGGATCACGTCGAGGATGCCGAGCTTGGCGATCGCGTCCGGATGATCCAGCGCCATGCGGTAGGCGATCCGCGCGCCGCGGTCGTGCCCGACGATGGCGAAGCGCCGGTGGCCGAGCGCCTGCATCAGGGCCAGCATCTCCTGGCCCATGACGCGCTTGGAATAGGCGGCCGAGTCCGCGTCCGGCTTCGGCGCGTCGCTGTCGCCATAGCCCTTCAGGTCCGGACAGATCACGGTGAAATGCCGCGCCAGCTCCGGCGCCACCGCGTGCCAGGCCAGGTGCGTCTGCGGATAGCCATGCAGCAGCAGGACCGGATCGCCGCTGCCGCCGATGCGGACATTCAGGCCGATCGGGCCGATGGAAACCCGCTTCTGTTCAAATCCGGGAAAAAAGCTCATCGCACCTGTTCCTGCTGCCAACCACCCGGAATCCGACTATGCTCCGGCTCCAAAATCCAGGCCCAAATTCAGGGTTTCCAAGGTCAGGAACTGTCATGATCTTCTCCGATCCTCTCCCGCAACCGGACCCGCTACGCGCCCGGCTGCGCGCCCAGTACCGCGCCGACGAGGCCGGGGTGGTGGAAAGCCTGCTGGCCCAGGCCGAGCTGGCGCCGGAGGTATGCGACCGCATCGCCGCAAGGGCGCGGGCGCTGGTCGAAAAGGTGCGGGAGAACCGGGTCGGGCAGGGCGGCATCGACGCCTTCATGCACGCCTATGAGCTGTCCTCGAAAGAGGGCGTGGTGCTGATGTGCCTGGCAGAGGCGCTGTTGCGCATCCCCGATCCCGAAACCGCCAATATGCTGATCAAGGACAAGCTGCGCGACGCGGATTTCGAGCGGCACCTGGGCGAGAGCGATTCGCTGTTCGTCAACGCCTCGACCTGGGCGCTGATGCTGACCGGCCGCATCATGCAGATGGATGCGACCAGCAGCGACCTGAAAGGCATCCTGAAGCGCCTGGTCACCCGCTCCGGCGAGCCGGTGATCCGCCAGGCGGTCACGCAAGCCATGAAGATCCTGGGCCGCCAGTTCGTCATGGGCCGC
>DASZQC010000528.1:0-19196 GCA_035549815.1 Dongiaceae bacterium | reverse complement strand
AAAGGCTGGCCTTGTCGTCCGTTGCGATAGCTTTTGCCGTGAACATCGTCGCCTCGTCCTTCTTCGCCGGGCTGTGCGGTGGCACATTTTACGTCGCTGTAGCCTCAGCGGAAATGCGTCGATTGAACCGAACGATTTCTGCGATATATTCTGTGAAATATAACGCTGCGCAATGGGGGCGCAGCCGAAAGGCCTGATCTCCGTGCGGTTATCGGGTATCTGGTCATTTCGTCGCGCGTCAAGGAACTGTCCCTTTGCTTCACCTGCCGGTTTAGCTAAGTTCCGCCAAACTCAGCCCCAATCGCGAGGTCTGCCATGTCCAATCATCTCAAATTCTACATCAACGGCGCCTGGGTCGATCCGGCGACGCCACGCAAGCTGGACGTGATCAACCCCGCGAATGAAGAGGCCTTTACTCAGATCTCCATCGGCTCCAAGGCCGACGTCGACCGCGCGGTGGCGGCGGCCAAGGCGGCCTTCCCGAAATTCTCGCAGACCAGCAAGGCCGAGCGCGTCGCGCTGCTGAAGCGCATCATCGAGAACTACAAGATGCGGTTCGAGGATATCGCCCAGGCCGTCTCCGCCGAGATGGGCGCCCCCATCGGTATGGCGCGCGACAGCCAGGCGGCAGCCGGCCTCGCCCACATTGAATCGACCCTGAAGGCGCTGGAGGCGTTCGAGTTCGAGGACAGCCGCAACGGCACCCGCATCGTGCGCGAGGGCATCGGCGTCGTCGGCCTGATCACGCCCTGGAACTGGCCGCTGAACCAGATCGCCTGCAAGGTGGCGCCGGCCATCGCCGCCGGCTGCACCATGGTGCTGAAACCGAGCGAGATCGCCCCCATCACCGGCGTGATCTTCTCCGAAGTGATGCACGCCGCCGGCGTTCCGGCCGGCGTCTACAACAAGGTCAACGGCGACGGCCCGTCGGTCGACCAGCATATGTCGGAGCATCCGGACATCGACATGATGTCCTTCACCGGCTCCACCCGCGCCGGCATTCTGGTGGCGAAGGCCGCCGCCGACACGGTGAAGCGCGTCAGCCAGGAGCTGGGCGGCAAGTCGCCCAACATCATCCTGCGCGATGCCGACCTCGCCTGGTCGGTGAAGAAGGGCGTGCAGAGCTGCTTCAACAACAGCGGCCAGTCCTGCAACGCGCCGACCCGCATGCTGGTGCCGCGCGAATTCCAGGCCGAAGCCCTCACCGTCGCCAAGGCGACGGCCGAGAGCCACAAGGTCGGCGACCCCCAGGCCGAGGGCACGCAGCTCGGCCCGGTGGTCAGCGAGATCCAGTTCAACAAGATCCAGAAGCTGATCGAAGCCGGCATCAAGGAGGGCGCCACCCTCGTCACCGGCGGCACCGGCCGCCCGGAGGGCTTGAACCGCGGCTATTACGTGCGCCCGACCGTGTTCGGCGACGTCACCAACGACATGACCATCGCGCGGGAGGAGATCTTCGGCCCCGTCCTCGCCATCATGCCCTATGACAGCGAGGAGCAGGCGATCGAAATCGCCAACGACACGCCGTATGGATTGTCAGCGAACGTCGAATCCAAGGACATCGCCCACGCCCGCCAGGTCGCCCGCCGCATCCGCGCCGGCCAGGTGAAGATCAACTACCCGGCCTGGGACACCTTCGCCCCCTTCGGCGGCTACAAGCAGTCCGGCAACGGCCGCGAATATGCTGACTGGGGCATCCACGACTTCCTGGAAGTGAAGGGCATCATCGGCTACGGCGCGGAATAACGCCCCGCTCGCGCGCGCACGGCCCCGGGGCGACCCTGGCGCGGCGTTGACGCAAGCCGCGCTTCCGTGATTGTTTGCGGCGAACAGCACTGCAGGGGGCAAGCGCCGTGACTCGAGGCCCGACCGATGCCGGCGATCTGTGCGCACGGCTGGAGCCGTGGATCGTGCTGGCCGCCGGCAATTTGATCTCCGCCTGCTATGCGCGCAACTTCGCCATGGTCGAGTTGCTGCGCACGCCGATCCACGTCACCGGCCTGGTGAAGGACGGCATCATCACCGCCGACCTGCCGGCCTGGTTTCCGCTGCCGGAGGCGGTGCTGGACGTCGCCAACGGCGCGATCCACACGAAGGTGAAAGAACTGGCCCTGCCGACCGGGAAGCAGAAGATCAACGACCAGTCGACGCGCCACCAGATCGATCTGCGCAAGGCGCCGCTGCCGCCGGGCGCGCAACCCTGCGCCCTCACCTATTCGCCCTGGTTCCGTTTCCTGTCGGAGCCGGTCAACTACAACATCGTCAACCGCGTGGCGGACTACATCGCCGACGCGGTCCGCTTCCTGTTCGTCAGCAACGGCATCGTCGCCGAGGTGAGCGCCGCCGGCGAAGGGCGCAGCGTGCGCAGCGCGGCCGGGCTGACGGTCGAGATCGTCGGGATGACCAGCCTGGATCGCCTGGCCATCATGCGCGGCCAGCAGCGGACCGAGCTCGACCTGGCGGCCAAGTCGATCCTTATCGAGCGTGACATGTTCCCGGCCGCCCATGAAGCCGGCCGCGCCATGCTGGAGACCGGCGACAAACTGGTCGGTATCGAAGCGACGCTGACCGGCACGCAGCTGCGCCTCGCCGCGAGGCCGGAGGCCGCGCATGTTTAGGCGCGAGATGAAGCGCAGCGAGCGCGATCCCGAGGTGCTGATCGACCCGAAGCTGGGCGATGCCGGTTATGTCGACAGTTTCGGGCTGGAATGGCAGAGCTTCGACGGCTTCGTCGGCAAGGAGGCGATGTCGCAAGGCCACGTCTTCGGCCGCTTCATGCTGCCCAAGGACTTCTTCGCCGGGAAACAGGTGGTCGATATCGGCTGCGGCAATGGGCGCATCGGCCGGCTGATCGCGCCGCTGTGCGCCGCCTATGCCGGCGCCGATCTGTCGGAAGCGGTCTATTCCTTCCCCAAATACACGCAGCGCCCGGCGAGCTTCACCTTGCTGCGCGCTTCCGCGACCGATCTGCCCTTCGCCGATGCCTGCGCCGACGTCACCCTGTGCTGGGGCGTGCTGCACCATGTCGATGCGCCGGACACCGCCTTTGCCGAGCTGGTGCGCGTCACCCGGCCCGGCGGCATCATCCTGCTCTACGTCTATCCGCAGGGCCTGGACGGGCGAAAGAACCTGAACGCCTATGCCCGCGGCCTGCCGATGAACCGCAATCACGCGATCCTCGATCAGCTCTCCGACGCGCTCGATGAGTGGTTCGAGGTCGACAGCTTCTATGCCGGGCTGCTCGCCAACGGCATGGCGATGGCGTTCAAGCAATCGAAGCCCTGGCAGAAATTCCAGTGGTTCGACGGCATCACCCCGCGCTTCCACTGGTCGCTGGAAAAGCGCGTGCCGGACCTGGCGCAAGCCGCCGGCCTCTCGGTCGCCAGCTACCGGCCCGGCTGTTTCGTGCTGCGGCGACCGGCTTAGCTTCTAACGGCCGCGAATATGCCGACTGGGGCATCCACGACTTCCTGGAAGTGAAGGGCATCATCGGCTACGGGGCGGAGTGGCCGCCGCGCGCGGGTTCATCCGTACGCGCGATCGAACACGCAGCCGCCGATGAGCATGTCGATCTGCTTGCCGTCGCTGGATAGCGGCAGCACCAGCCGTTCGTAGCGAATGTGGCGGCCGTCCTTGCGGCTGTATTCCAACATCGAGCAGGACGGCTCGCCGCTTTCCGCCGCGCGCGTGTATTCCCGCGTGATATCGATCTGGTGATCGTCCAAATCCATTTCATCGAGGTGGCGGCCGGTGAGATCGAACCCGTAGCCCTGACTGATCTCCGTCCCGACCAGCCGGTAGCGGAAGCGCAGCGGCGCGCGTTGCACGTCGACCATGCCGACGTAGGGCAACAGAGGTTTGATCTCTGCCGGATCGATGTCGGCGCGCGCCGGAGCCACGCGGTCGCCCTTTTTCCGGCGCCAGTAGTCCAGCAGCAGCTTAAGGGCTTCGCTCTTCGGCTCAACCATGGACCAGGTCCGGGAAGGATCGATATCGCGGCCCAGTTCGGCCGCCCGGCGGACCCTATCGCAGGCCCGGCGGAAGGGCAATTGCGCCGAATGTCATAGAACTGCGCCGATGCGTCACACCCGGCGCGCGGCGGAAGATTACCCCGCCTCATCCCGGCCGGCGCGCAGGCGTTCGTACGCAGCCGGTGTCGGAAACAAGTCCGGTCGCATCCGCATCCAATAGGCGCATTGCTGCGTCTTGAGCTCCTGCCAGCGCGGATCTCTCGACAGGCGTTGACGATAGACGTCGATCAAGGCGCCGCCGCGGCCCATCACTCTGTCGGCGATCCTCACCACGCGGCCGTTGGGCACGACGATCGGCCGCTGCGCCAGCAATTCATCCAGCGCCTGCGCCTCGCGGCCCGGCCCCAGCGCCTCCGCCATCAACGCATAGGCCATGGCGCCGGAACGCGAGATGCCGGCATGGCAATGGACGAGCAGATTACCCTGCACCGTGCGCGCGAAGGCGAAGGCTTGGACAACATGCGCCTCCTGTGGGGCGCCGTCGCACTCGGCCTCAATGTCGTCGAAGCGCAGGCGCAGATGCAGCGGCGCCGGCTGCCTGGCGAAGCGCAGCAGCTCGCCGCGCTTCAGCTTCGGGTCTTGCAGGGTGAGCACGGCATCGAAGCGCCGCTTCAGCTTGCGCGCGCCCAGCAGGTCGGTGACGGTCAGCGACGAGAACATCTAAGCCGGATACCTGCCGATGATGGTCTTGCGCGAGGCCAGGATACGGCCCGGCCCATGCACCGCGGCGAACAGCAGCCCCGCCAGGAAAGTGAAATGGTCGACGAAGAAGCCGAATTCGTATTGCATCATATCGCCCTGCCAATGCGAGGGCCCGTGGAAGGCGAAGGCCAGGAAGATCACGTAGACACCGGCGAGCAGGCACGTCTCCGCGAAATAGGCGCCGGTCAGGAAGCCCAGGACCAGCAAGACCTCGAAGATCGCGGCGCACCAGGCCAGAAACAAAGGCGCCGGAAACCCGGCCATCGCGATGTAGCCGGCGGTCCCGTTGATATCCATGAACTTGAAGCTGACCGCCATGATGAAAATGCCGAGAAAAATCACCCGTCCGACAAGAATGGCGATAGGAGCCCAGCCGGGCTCGGATGCAGTGCTGGTCATGTGTTCCCCTGACTGAATATGCGGCCGGTTTGCCAGCCTGATTGCAATCAACTGGCGAGAGACTGCCTGCAGTCGCGGACGTTCTCAAGCCCGAAGGGTTCGCAGAGGAACACGCGCCCGCGCCCGCCCTTGGCAGGAGCTTTCCGGCCGCGGATCATGCAGCCAAGAACCTGCAATTTCAGACAGATAGGGTCTGGACCTTAGAACGGGATATCATCATCCAGGTCGCCGCCGCCGGCGCCGGCTGGGGCGCGGCCCATGCGGCCGGGGCCGCTGGAGGCGTTGTCGCTGAAGCCGCCGCCGGCATCGTCGCTCTCGCCGGCGCCGCCGCCGCCGCGGCCATCGAGCATGGTGAGCTCGCCGCGGAATTTCTGCAGCACCACTTCGGTCGTGTATTTCTCCTGGCCCGACTGGTCGGTCCATTTGCGGGTTTGCAGCGCGCCCTCGATATAGATCTTGCTGCCCTTCTTCAGGTAGCGCTCGCAGATCTCCACCAGGCGGTCGTTGAACACGACGACGCGGTGCCATTCGGTGCGCTCGCGCCGCTCGCCGCTGTTCTTGTCGCGCCAGCTTTCCGAGGTCGCCAGGGACAGGTTGGCCACGCGGGTGCCGTCCTGAGTCGAGCGGATTTCCGGATCGCGGCCCAGATTGCCGACCAGAATGACCTTGTTGACGCTGCCAGCCATAGCTTCCCTGCCGTGTTCTTCTGAATGGTGAGATGATCGTTCCTTTATCACCCCTACGCAGGGAACGTAAAGGGAATCACGGCTGCCTGTCGCCGCCGTTTCGCCGCGCTGATTTCGGCTGCCGCTCAATCGCGGCGGGTGCTTGTGGATAACTCGTCCCATCCCATATAAGCGGCGCAGGCAATTGCTGCCATATTTTGTCACGACGCCTGTCTAGGCTGCATCATCGGCTACCGTCCGGGCTCTGGGAATGGCCCGGAATCGCGCTGTTCTGCCTTGCATTTTCGGCGCTTGCAGTCGCCCCGGATTCGGGGATAGTCGCTCATTCCCCAAGAGGAAGAATTCATGGCTACGGCAGGCGACCGGTCGGGAAAAAGGGAGCTCGGGCAGCAGGAGCTTTGGCAGCATGGCGCAATTTCCGTGCGCGGCGCCAAGGAGCATAACCTCAAGAACATCGACATCGACATCCCGCGCCAGACCCTGACGGTTCTGACCGGCCTGTCCGGCTCCGGCAAATCCTCCCTCGCCTTCGACACCATCTATGCCGAGGGCCAGCGCCGCTACGTCGAATCCCTCTCCGCCTACGCACGCCAGTTCCTGGAGCTGATGCAGAAGCCGGACGTGGAATCGATCGAGGGATTGTCACCGGCGATTTCCATCGAGCAGAAAACCACCTCGAAGAACCCGCGCTCGACCGTCGGCACCGTCACCGAGATCTACGACTACCTGCGCCTGCTGTTCGCGCGCATCGGCATCCCTTATTCCCCCGCCACCGGCCTGCCGATCGAGAGCCAGACGGTCAGTCAGATGGTCGACCGCATCATGGCGCTGCCGGAAGGCACGCGCCTCTATTTGCTGGCGCCCATCGTGCGCGGCCGCAAGGGCGAGTACAAGAAAGAGATGCAGGACCTGCAGAAGCGCGGCTTCCAGCGCGTTCGGGTCGACGGCAAGCTCTATGAGATCGACGCCGTCCCGGCCCTCAACAAGAAGCTGAAGCACGATATCGAGGTGGTGGTCGACCGCATCGCCGTGAAGCCGGACCTCGGGCCGCGCTTGTCCAACAGTGTGGAGACGGCGCTCGGCCTCGCCGACGGGCTGCTCTATGCCGACCCGGCGGACAAAGGCGAGCGGATCATCTTTTCCTCCCGCTTCGCCTGCCCGGTCTCGGGCTTCACCATCGACGAGATCGAACCGCGCCTGTTCTCGTTCAACAACCCGTTCGGCGCCTGCCCGGTCTGCGACGGCCTGGGTAGCAAGCTCTATTTCGATCCCGAGCTGGTCGTGCCGGACGAGCGCAAGAATCTGCGCGAGGGCGCGGTGGCACCGTGGGCGAACTCATCCTCGCAATATTATATGCAGGCGCTGGAAAGCCTCGCCAAGCACTACAAGTTCAGCCTGAACACGCCCTGGCGCGAGCTGCCGAAGAAATACCGCGACGTCATCCTGATGGGCTCCGGCGACGAAGCCGTGACCATGAGCTTCGACGACGGCGTGCGCAGCTACAAGACGACCAAGCCGTTCGAAGGCGTCATCACCAACATGGAGCGGCGCTTCCGCGAGACGGATTCCTCCTGGGTGCGCGAGGAACTGAGCCGCTTCCAGGCCACCTCGCCCTGCGACGCCTGCAACGGCAAGCGCCTGAAGCCGGAAGCGCTCGCGGTCAAGATCAACGGCCTCAATATCAGCGAGGTCACGGAATTCTCGATCCTGCAGGCGGCCGAGTGGTTCCTGGCCCTGACCGGGAAGCTCACCGCCAAGCAGAAGGACATCGCCCAGCGCATCCTGAAAGAGATCAACGAGCGCCTCGGGTTCCTGAACTCGGTCGGCCTCGAATACCTGACCCTCAGCCGTGGCTCGGCTTCGTTGTCCGGCGGCGAGAGCCAGCGCATCCGCCTCGCCTCGCAGATCGGCTCCGGCCTGACCGGCGTGCTCTACGTGCTGGACGAGCCGTCCATCGGTCTGCACCAGCGTGACAATGACCGGCTGCTGGCGACCTTGAAGCGGCTGCGCGATCTCGGCAATTCGGTCCTGGTGGTCGAGCACGACGAAGACGCGATCCGCAGCGCCGACTACCTGATCGACATGGGCCCGGCCGCGGGCGTTCATGGCGGCGAAGTGGTGGCCCAGGGCACGCCCGCCGAGGTCATGAATTCCAACAGCATGACCGCGCAATATCTGAGCGGCCGGAAATTCATCCCGGTGCCGGACCAGCGCCGCCAGGGCTTCAGCAAGCAGGCCAAGCTGCGCATCGTCGGCGCCCGGCACAACAATCTGAAGAATGTCAGCGTCGATATCCCGCTCGGCGTCTTCACCTGCGTGACCGGCGTGTCCGGTGGCGGCAAGTCGACCCTGGTGATCGAGACACTTTACAACGCCTTGGCACGGCGTCTGCACGATGCGCGCCTGCATCCCGGCGATCACGACAAGATCGAGGGCATCGAGTATCTCGACAAGGTCATCGACATCGACCAGTCGCCCATCGGCCGCACGCCGCGCTCCAACCCGGCCACCTATACCGGCGCCTTCACGCCGATCCGCGACTGGTTCGCCGGCCTGCCGGAAGCCCAGGCGCGCGGCTACAAGGCCGGCCGCTTCTCCTTCAACGTGAAGGGCGGCCGCTGCGAAGCCTGCGAGGGCGACGGCGTCATCAAGATCGAGATGCACTTCCTGCCCGACGTCTATGTGCAGTGCGACCAGTGCAAGGGCAAGCGCTACAACCGCGAAACGCTCGAGATCACTTTCAAGAACAAGTCGATTGCCGACGTGCTTGAGATGACGGTTGAGGAAGGCGTCGAGTTCTTCCGCGCCGTGCCGGCGATCCGCGACAAGCTTGCCATGCTGGACCAGGTCGGCCTTGGCTACATCCATGTCGGCCAGGCGGCCACAACCCTGTCCGGCGGCGAAGCGCAGCGCGTGAAGCTGGCCAAGGAGCTGTCGCGGCGGGCGACCGGGCGCACGCTTTACATTCTGGATGAACCGACGACCGGCTTGCATTTCGAGGATGTGCGCAAGCTTCTTGAAGTGCTGCATCAACTGGTCGACCAGGGCAACAGCGTGATCGTGATCGAGCACAATCTGGAGGTCATCAAGACTGCGGACTGGATCATCGATCTCGGCCCCGAAGGCGGCGACAAGGGTGGGCGCGTGGTCGCGGCCGGCACGCCGGAACAGGTGGCCGAGACTCCGGCCTCCTACACCGGAAAGTATCTGGCGCCCTATTTGCAGGTGAAGCGGCCGAAACGCTCTGGATCACGTGGTTAGCCCGACAGCAAGACCCATCATCATCGACACCGATCCGGGCATCGACGACGCGCTGGCCTTGTTCCTGGCCTGCGCGTCGCCCGAGATCGAGATCCGCGCCATCACCACGGTCGCCGGCAATGTCGGCATCAACCGCACCACGCGCAACGCCGGCGCGCTGATGGCGCTGGCCGGCCGGGCGGACGTGCCGGTCTATCGCGGCGCCGAGAAGCCCCTGGTCGGCACCTGGACCACGATCGAAGACACCCACGGCCAGAACGGCATCGGCGGCGTGCAACTGCCCGAGGCGCCGCAGAACGGCAACGGCCATGCCGTCGACGCCTTGATCGATCTGCTGGGCAATGCCCCGCCGAACAGCCAGACCGTCGTGCTGCTCGGCCCGCAGACCAACATGGCGCTGGCCCTGCAACGCAAGCCGGAGATCGCCAAGGCGGTGCGCGAATTCGTGCTGATGGCGGGATCGCTCGATCCCAACAACGGCAATTCCTCGCGCTATGCGGAGTTCAACGTGCATGTCGATCCGGAGGCGGCGCGCATTGTCGCCGCCGCCGGCCGGCCGATGTTCTGGGCGCCGCTCGAAGTTGCGCGCCAGGCCAGCGTCGACCGCGCCTGGATCGATTCCCTGCGCCGGAGCGGCCGCCCCTGCGGCAAGGCCGGCGCGGAGATGATGGATTTCTACCTGCGCTCCTTCGACAAGCCCGCCGCCGCGCTCTACGACCCGCTGGCCGTGCTATGGCTGATCGCGCCCCAATTGTTCGACGCACGCCCGGCGGGGCTCGAGATCGAAACCAAGGACCAGGAACGTGCCGGCCAGACCCGCTTCGACCTTGCCCATCCAAAAAGCGAGATCCGTGTGGCGGTGGCCTGCAAGGACGCGGACGTCCGCGCCTTCATGCTGGAGCGATTGACGAAACTTTAAGCGTCCAGATCATCAATTCGGGGGGAAACATGTATACGCTCTACTGGTCGCCGGGCAGCGCCAACATGACACCGCATGCGATGCTCGAGGATATCGGCGCGCCGTACGACCTGATCAAGGTCGACACCTCGAAGGGCGAGCAGCGCGGCGCCGACTACCGCAAGGTCAACCCGCACGCGCGGGTACCGACCCTGGTCTATGACGGCGGCAAGATCATGTACGAGGCCGCGGCGATCTCCCTCTTCCTGGCCGAGCGCCATCCGGAAGCCGGCCTCGCTCCAGCGCCTGGGCATGCCGACCGCGCGCCCTTCCTGCAATGGATGGCGTACCTGACCAACACGGTGCAGGAAGCCTGCATGCACTACTGGCATCCGGAACATTTCGTACCGCCGGCGGAAGAATCTGCACTGAAGCGCAAGGCCGAGGAGCGGCTGGCAAAGATGTTCGGTTTTCTCAACGACCATCTGGCGCAATCCGGCCCGCACCTTTGCGGCCGGGCCTTCTACGCCTGCGACTATTACTGCGCGATGCTGGCGCGCTGGACTCGCGAGATGCCGGTTCCGGCCCATAGTTTCGAGCATATCCGCGCGCTGGTGCGGGCGGCGAAGGCGCGCCGCGGCTATGCGCGCATGCTGGAGATGGAAGGGTTGCAGCAGGCGAGTTGAGTGGAGGAAGCGATGGACGTCACGAAAGGCCGCTGCCTGTGCGGCCAGGTGATCTACGAATTCCATGGGCCACACAAATGGGCCTGCCACTGCCATTGCGAGAGCTGCCGGCGCAACACCTCCTCCGCCTTCACCACCTGGTTCGGCGTGGCGAAGGAGGCGCATCGTTTCACCGGGCGGGCGCCGGCGGTCTATGAATCGTCGCCGGGGGCCAAGCGCTATTTCTGCCCGAATTGCGGAACGCCGATGGCATTCGAAAGCTATCGCTGGCCGGGCGAGATCCACCTCTACGCCGCCAGCCTGGAGAATTCACAGGGTTTCGCGGCGCAGTTCCACGTGCATGTGGGCGAGAAGGTTCCGTGGATCGAGATCGGCGACGACCTGCCGCAATATGAGCGGAGCGCAGGCTGACCTAGCGGTGGATGATATCGCTCAGGGCCTTGAATTCGGTCTCGATGGTCTGATTGAGCAGGTCGATCTCGTCGCTCAACCGTTCCACCCGGCCGGCCATGTCGGCGGTCAGACGGTCGCCCCCATGGCGACGCAGGCGTCTATGCAAAAGACTGACGACGTTGCCGTCTTCGGCCTTGTAGACCTCGCGTTTGGGCTTCGCGGGATGCGTCGTCAGTTGCAGGATCAGCCCGACCTGCTGCAGGTCTGCCAGGACCAGGTAGAGCTGCCGCCGACGACGACCCAGTTCCGTTTGAAGCACGGACAAATGCGTCACCGCGTCCGACACCGCCTGCTGGTGCGATTGCTCGATCGCAAAGGGCTGGTTGCCCTGCACCAACCGTTGGACCGTCTTCGCGACTTCATCCGATCGCTGGTCGGCGGATTCAGCGTGCGAAACTGCGCGCGCGAAGGCCGTTGAAAGGGGGACTGGCGATCCAACTTTGCTCATGGCGGAACACCCGGATATTGCCCACGTTTCCGGAATCCTAGACGGAAAGTGCTTGAGGATTTGCTTACAAGACAGGGGCGTCGTCGCGGCAGGCGTCTTAGGGCGTTCGACTTAGCGCGCTGAAAACGGCCCGATATCAGCCCTTTACACGCCGACTTTAGTCCGCATCTTCTTCGACGAACTCCACGCCGACGCGGGTGCCGCGGGCCCAGCGCAGCTTGCAGCGCAGGGCCGGCATGTCGCGGATCTGCAGGTCGAAGGTGTGCGGCAGCAATTGCTGCTGCTCCAGTTCCAGCTTGGCGCCGGTTTCGGAGATGTCGCGCAGCCGGCAGGGAATCGTATTCTTCCCCTCGTTATAGAGGATGGTTCCCTTCATGATGACCAGACGGCGCACATGGCCCCGGCGGTTTTCCGGCGCGCTGTCATTCTCGTCGGTCATCTGGAACTCTCAGGTCTACTCGGCGTCCACGAATTTCACGCCGGCAATATTGCTCTTGAACCAGCGCAGTTCGCAACGGCGCGGTGCGTTGCTCCCGGCGTAGAGCACGAATTTCTCCGGCAATTTCGTATATGGCGCGAATTCCAGGCGCGCGCCGCCGGGCGACATGTCGCGGACGCGGCAGACCAGCACGCCCTTGCCGTCATTGAAGACGACCTTCGCGCCCTTCAGGATGGTCTTCCGGTCGTGGCCGCGGCGACTCTCGGGCGCGCTCTTCTGCTCTTCGGCCATGTTGCCTGCGCGCTATTCCTCGTCGTCGCCCATGAAACGGACGCCGAAGAAATTGTCCTTGGCCCAGCGCACTTCGACACGCACGACCGCGCCGGTATGGAGTTGCAGGATGAAAGTCCGCGGCAGCACCTGCCGGCTGGAGAATTCCAGCTTCGCGCCGCCGTCCGACAGGTCCAGGATCGTGCAATCGAGCAGGGTCACATTGTCGTTCAGCATGACCTTGCCCATCGCATTGGTCTTCTTGCGCGGGTTGGCGCGGCGGTCGGCGTAGATGTCGCGCTCGCGTTGGATAGACATGTCAGGCCCTACCTGGTTGCGTTCCGGCGGACCGGGCCGCCACGCCTTCGACCTCGAACAGCAATGCAGGGGATGCCAGACCGGACACGATCATCAGGGTGCTCGCCGGCTCGACATGGCCCAGG
This sequence comes from Dongiaceae bacterium, assembly GCA_035549815.1. Lineage (GTDB taxonomy): Bacteria > Pseudomonadota > Alphaproteobacteria > Dongiales > Dongiaceae > Dongia_A. The sequence continues at coordinate 6,480 of DASZQC010000528.1, read as the reverse complement.
ACACGGTCGCGCACCATGCGCGATGCCGGCACGTCCTCCGGGCGGGTCAACAGGACCGTCACCTTCACCAGATCCTCGACCCCGAAACCGGCCGATTTCAGGATGCCGAGCAGATTGTTCCAGGCCAGTTCCGCCTGGGCCTCGAAACCGTCCGCGATGTTGCGCTCGCGGTCGCAGCCAACCTGGCCGGAGATGTAGAGCCACGTGCAATCGCGTGGCGCCTTCACCGCCTGCGAATAGCGGCTGAATGGCTTGGGCGCCGTCGATGGATTGAGTCGCTCCAGCATTCGCTCCAAAGTCCCCCGTGCGGCCGACGCCCCCAAAGCGAGACTGGGGCATTTGCCTATCCTGTCCATGCCATGGAAACAGTTACTAAAGGACTAAGTTAAGAAGAGGTTTACCTAAACGGCCCAGGCAGACGGCCGAAAAGGCCGATTTGGCCTTTGGATTTAACGCTTGAGGCGGCCCGCCGGCGGCTTTATCAGACGCCCCATGACCAAGACGAAGACATACCGCCCCGCACAGGTGCCCCCGGTTCATATTGTTGGCGCCGGTCTGGCCGGCAGCGAAGCCGCCTGGCAACTGGTCCAGGCGGGCGTGCCGGTGATCCTGCACGAGATGCGCCCGGTGCGCCGGACCGACGCCCACCAGACCGCCGATTGCGCGGAACTGGTCTGCTCCAACTCGCTGCGCTCCGACGATGCGGAGAACAACGCCGTCGGGCTCCTTCATGAAGAGATGCGGCGCGCCGGTTCCCTGATCCTGTCCAGCGCCGACGCCCATCGCCTGCCCGCCGGTGGCGCGCTGGCCGTCGATCGTGAAGGCTTCGCCCGCGCCGTGACCGAGAAACTGGCCAATCACCCGCTGGTCGAGATGCGGCGCGAGGAGATTGCCGGCCTGCCGCCGGAGGATTGGGATAGCGTCATCCTGGCGACCGGACCGCTGACCTCCCCGGCGCTGGCGGAAGCCGTGCGCCGCCTGACCGGCGAGGAATCCTTGAGCTTCTTCGACGCCATCGCGCCCATCGTGCACCGCGACAGCATCGACATGGACAAGGCCTGGCTGCAGTCGCGCTACGACGAGGGCAGCACCGAAGGCGACTACATCAATTGCGCGCTGGAGAAGCCGGCCTATCTGGACTTCGTCAACGCGCTACTGACCGGCGAGAAGACCGAGTTCAAGGACTGGGAATCCAGCACGCCCTATTTCGAAGGCTGCCTGCCAATCGAGGTGATGGCGGCACGCGGCCCGAACACCCTGCGTTTCGGACCGATGAAGCCGGTCGGCCTGACCAATCCGCGCGCCACGCGGCCGCCTTACGCCGTGGTGCAACTGCGCCAGGACAATGCGTTGGGCACGCTCTACAACATGGTCGGCTTCCAGACCAAGCTGCGCCATGGCGACCAGGTACGCATCTTCCGCACCATCCCCGGTTTGGAAAAAGCGGAGTTCGCCCGCCTCGGCGGCCTGCATCGCAACACCTTCATCAACAGCCCCAAGCTGCTGGACGGGAACCTGCGCCTGAAGGCGCAGCCGCGCCTGCGCTTCGCCGGGCAGATCACCGGCGTCGAGGGCTATGTGGAGAGTGCCGCCATCGGATTGCTCGCCGGACGCTTCGCCGCGTCCGAGCGGCTGGGCCGACCCGTGGCCTCGCCGCCGGAGACCACGGCGCTCGGCGCTTTGCTGCGCCACATCACGGTCAATGCCAGCGCCGCCACGTTCCAGCCCATGAACGTGAATTTCGGCCTATTCCCAGAGCTGGCGGCGCCCGACGGCCTGTCGCGGCACGAACTGCGGGAATGGAAGAACCAGCGCAAGCCCTTGATGTCGCGCCGGGCGCTGGCCGATCTGTCGCCGTGGCTGAGGCTGGCCGACGATCAGGCGGCTTAACCAGAAAGTAGCTTCCTCGCCCTATAGATCGGAGCATCGCGGCGGATTTTCCCGCCGCGGCTTTGGAACCAGCGACATGAGCCGGACAGGATTGATCGCGGGGGTGCTGGGCTTGGCGGCCGCCGTGGCCGCCGCCTTTCCGCCGGTGCTGGCGCACCACCTGCCCATTACCATCTATTTCCATGTGCGCCCGCCTTATACCGAGCCCGGCGCGCCGGTCGGTGTGAAAGGTCTCTTGGTCGCGCCCGTCATCAAGGCGCTGAACGAAGCGGGGCTAGAAGCGCAATGGGTCGAGATGCCGCCCGCCCGGCAGACCGAAGAGATCAAGCGCGGGGTCGAGCCCGCCTGCGGCCTCGGCTGGTTCAAGCGGCCGGAGCGCGAAGAGTTCGCCACCTTCACCGCCGCGATCTACAAGGACCGCCCCACCGTCATCGTCGCGCGCAAGGATGATGCGCGCTTCGCCACGCCCGCCTCGCTGCAACGTATCTTCTCCGATCCACGGCTCAGGCTGCTGGTCAAGACCGGCTATTCCTACGGCAAGGTCATCGACGATTGGCTGCAGCACTATCATCCGCCGGCGGAGGAATCCGCCGGCACCAACGAGATCATGCTCAACATGATCGCCAACGGCCGTGGCGACTACATGGTCATGGCGGCGGAAGAAGCGGATTACCTGTTGGAGCGCGATGCGCCGCTCAACGCCGCTCTGCATGCGGTGGCCTTGAGCGACGCGCCCGAGGGCGAACAGCGCTATCTGATGTGCTCCAAGTCCGTCCCCGCCGACGCGATCGCCCGCCTCAACGCCAAGCTCGTCGAGCTGGCGAACTGGTAGCGCCCGGCTCAGATCTGCTCGTCGTCCTCGACCGTCATTTTCTCGATCGCGCCGCCGATCCGCTGGATCATGAAGGACCGCAGCAGGCAGTCGAAGGACCACGCCCGATCGTCGGGCTTGATGCAAATCTCGCGCTGGCCTTCCGGCAGCGCAAAGCCATCGGCAACGCCCGACAGGACGCAGGCGTCGAGGTTGGACGGCGTGCTGCCTGTGCAGCCTTCGACGATCTTGTCCCGCAACTGCCGCGCCGCGGTGCGGAGGCCGCCACGCCCGTCGTTCCAGTCATAGGCCCGGGCCGCGTCGAGATCGGCCCGCAGGGCGATTTCATAGCCGATGGCCCCGGAGATGATGCATCGAAGCGTTCCCGGCGCCGTTATGTCGACGCCGCAATGCTTCGCCGCTTCCCCGGTTGAATCGAACCCCTGCAGCAGGGACTCTCGCACGCACGCCATCTGAGTCATGGCCGTCTGGCGCGGCTGGCAAATGGCCGTCAGCTTCCTGACCGCCGCCTCCTTCAGGAATTCCAGCGTTTCCTCATCGGACAGCGTCGGCGCCTGCGCCAACAGGCTCATCGGCGCAACCGCCGCGGCCGGCGGCTTGTTCGCTTTGTCGCCGGCGCAGCCTGCAACCATGCTGGCAACGATGCCGAGCATCGCGAGCCATCCCCTCATGCCTTGCCCCCGAAACATGCCCGATGCAGTCTGCCCGCCTGCCTCCCGATCGGCAACTGGCAATGGACAACGGGCGCCGGATCGGCTCATTCTTGGCGCATGAGCCTCGAATTCCTCATCACGTCGCTGATCGTCGTCGCCTCGCCCGGCACCGGCGTGCTGATCACCCTGGCGGCCGGCCTGTCGCGCGGCGCGCGGGCCAGCGTCATCGCCGCCTTCGGCTGCACCCTCGGCATCGTGCCGCACATGGCGGCGGCGATCATGGGGCTGGCGGCGCTGATGCATACCAGCGCGTTGGCCTTCCAGACGGTCAAGTATCTGGGCGTCGCCTATCTGCTCTACATGGCCTGGATGACGCTGAAGGAGAAAGGCGCCTTGAGCGTGCAGCCGGACAATACGCGGCGCTCCGCGCTGCAGGTCATCGTCTCGGCGATCCTCGCCAATCTGCTCAATCCGAAGCTGTCGATCTTCTTCCTGGCCTTCCTGCCGCAATTCGTCAGCGCCGCCGACCCGCACCTTCTCGGCCGGATGCTGGAGCTGAGCGGCGTGTTCATGGCCCTCACCTTCGTGGTGTTCGCGATCTATGGTGTGTTCGCCGCCGCCGTGCGCAGCCACATCATCTCGCGCCCGCGTGTCCTGACCTGGATGCGCCGCAGCTTCGCCGCCGCATTTGCGCTGCTGGGCGCGAAGCTGGCGCTGGCGGAGCGCTCATAGTCTCAACGATTGCCCGCCTGCCGATTGTATTTCAGCACCGCTGATCTTAATTCTTCGTAAGGACAATGTGCCTATGACGGTATCAAGCGTCAATAGAGGGCCATCATGTCCATCTCGGCGAGTTCATCGGCATCGGCGATCGCCAACACGATCCGCAGCCAGTTCCAGTCGCAGTTCGCCAAGCTGAAGCAGGCGTTCGAGGAGACTGGCACGGTCGAGGGCACGCAGGCCGCCTATCAGTCCGATGACGGCAACCTCCAAATCAACGTTCGCGGGTTCAAAACGAAGGATGGCCAGCAGGCCGTGGACGTGACCTACAAGATCAAAGGCGCCGAAGGAGTCACGCTGCAGACGGCGCAGGGCTACGGCATCAAGTACGACACCGGCCTCGCACTCGCCGCCGACGAGCAAGTGGGCGGCGAAGCCATGATGAGCGCCAGCGACTTCGTGGATGATGCCGGCGACTTCGACGCTTTGGCCCAGAAATTCGCCGATCTCAATCTGCAAACCCAGGACGAAGCCAACGCCAACGTCAAATCCTGGACCGTCGGCGACAAGACCTTCACCGACCTTCAGGACTATCGCGCTTACATGCGCGTGGAATACGCAGCTTCGCGCCTGGCGAACGAGATGGCGCTCAAGATGAAGTTCCGGTCCGGAGACGACGAGGTCAATTTCGTCGTCTCGACGACCAAGAAATTGGCCGACGCCATGCGCCAAGGCGGCCCGATCGACCTCTCCTCGATCCTGGAGGGCGTGCCGAAGGAAGCGTTGCAGGCCGCCACGAACACGGCGGCGCGGGATACCGACACCCAGAAGCTGGTGAAGCTCCTCAAGGACTATATCGACGCCAACAAAGAAGAACTCGCGAACCGGAAGTCGGACGAGCTCTTCCAGTCGCCGCGCAGGAACGTCTTGGCCTAGCAGCCAAAAGGTCCAGAAAAGAAACAGGCGGCCACCGGCCACCTGTTCGATCAAATCTCAGGAATGAGTGCTGCTCAGACGTTGCTGTCCGGCACCGCCGCCTTCTTCTTCGCCATGAACTCGTTCAGCGCCTCGTCGATCGCCGGGTCGAGGGCCGGCGCTTCGTATTCCGCCAGCATCTTCTTGTAGAGCTTGTTGGCGCGCTGGATGGCGTCCTGGCGGCCTTCGGCTTCCCACTGCTCGAAGCTGTTGTTGTCGGCGATGGTCGAGCGATAGAACGCCGTCTCGAAATTCGCCTGGGTGTGCGCGCAGCCGAGGAAATGGCTGCCGGGGCCGACTTCGCGGATCGCGTCCAGCGCCTGGCCGTTCTCGGAGAGATCGACGCCCTTGGCCAGCACCTGCATCATGCCGAGCTGGTCGGCATCCATCACGAACTTCTCGTAGCCCGAGGCGAGCCCGCCTTCCAGCCAGCCCGCGCCATGCAGCACGAAATTCGTGTTCGCGAGCAGGGTCGGCAGCAGGGTCTGCGCGCTCTCGTACGCCGCCTGCGCGTCCGCAGTCTTGGAGCCACAGAGCGAGCCGCCGGTGCGGTACGGCAGGCCGAGGCGCCGCGCCAACTGCCCGCAGGCGAAGGAGACCAAAGTCGGCTCCGGCGTGCCGAAGGTCGGCGCGCCCGATTGCATCGAGATGGAGCTGGCGAACACGCCGAAGATCACCGGCGCGCCGGGCTTGTAGAGCTGGCAGGTGCCGGCGCCGGCCAGCACTTCCGCCAGCACCTGGGCGATGGTGCCCGCCGCGGTCACCGGGCTCATCGCGCCGGCCAGGATGAACGGCGTGGTGATGCAGGCCTGGTTGGCGCGGGCATAGACCTTCATCGCGCCCAGCATGGTCCCGTCCCACACCATCGGCGAGTTGGCATTGATCAGGCTGGTGATGACGGTGTTCTTCGCGAGGAAGTCCTCGCCGAACACGATCTTTGCCATGGCGACGGTGTCCTCGGCCCGCTCCGGCTGCGTCACCGAGCCCATGAACGGCTTATCGGAATACTTGATGTGGCTGTAGACCATGTCCAGGTGACGCTTGTTCACCGGCAGGTCCACCGGCTCGCACACCGTGCCGCCCGAATGGTGGATCGACGGCGACATATAGGCGAGCTTCACGAAATTGCGGAAATCCTCGATGGTCGCGTAGCGACGGCCTTCGTCGAGGTTGCGGATGAAAGGCGGGCCATAGACCGGCGCGAACACCGTGTTGTTGCCGCCGATGGTGACATTGCGCTCCGGGTTGCGCGCGTATTGCACGTACTGCTTGGGCGCGGATTTCTGGATGATCGAGCGGCACAGGCCGCGCGGGAAGCGGATGCGCGTGCCCTTCACATCGGCGCCGGCCTTTTTCCACAGCTCGATCGCCTCGGGCTCGTCGCGGAATTCGATGCCGACTTCCTGCAGG
>DASZQC010000527.1:0-4862 GCA_035549815.1 Dongiaceae bacterium | reverse complement strand
CCACGTCCAGCGTGCGGATGGTGACCGGGCGGCCTTCCATGGTCTCGACGATCTGGCGCAGCGCCGCATATTGCTCGTCCTCGTCCGGGATGTCGTCCCGGTTCATGAACATGAACTCGGTGCGCAGCAGACCGATGCCTTCGGCGCCGGCCACCATCGCCATCTCCGCCTCGCGCGGCAGCTCGACATTGGCGACCAGGCCGATGCGCTGCCCGTCGCGGGTGACCGAGGGCAGCTTGCGCAGGCGACCCAATTGTTTCTCGTCGCGCTCGCGCTCTTCCTGGCGTTGGGTGTAATCGGCGATGCGCGCCGGGGTGGGATTGAGGATGACGCGCCCGGCATGGCCGTCGACGATGATCGACTGGCCGGTGCGGGCGAAGCGCAGCAGGTCGGGAATGCCGAGCACGGCCGGCAGGCCCAGCGACCGCGCCATGATCGCGGTGTGGCCTTCCTTGCCGCCCAGCACCGTGGTGAAGCCCAGGATCTTTTGCGGATCGAGCAGGGCAGTGTCGGCGGGCGTCAGTTCCTCCGCCACCACGATCGAGCCGGCGGGCAGGTTCTTGAACGCTTCGAACGCCGTCTGGGTCAGGTTGCGCAGGATGCGGTTGCCGACCTCGCGCACGTCGCTGGCGCGCGCCGCCAGATAGGCGTCGTCCAATGAGGCGAAATCATGCGCCACCTTGGAAATGACGGCCTGCACGGCGGATTCGGCGTTCTGCTTGTTCTCGCGGATGCGCTGCTCCACCCCGCGCGTCACGCGCGATCCGGTCAGCATCTGCATATGGGCGTCGAGCAGGAAGCCGAGCTCTTCGGCGGCGGCGCCATGCAGTTCTTCCGCCTTGCCCATCAGCTTGCGGAGCTGGCGCTCGGATTTCTGCACCGCGCTGTGGAACCGCTCGATCTCTTCGTCGAGCTTGTCCTCGGCGATCTCGTATTCGGAAACGGTGATGGCGCCACTTTCCACCACATGCACCTGGCCGATGCCGATGCCGGGGGCGACGCCGAGCCCGTCGAACACCCGCTCCGCGTCGCGATCCTTCTTGCGCGGACGGCGCGGGGATTTCTCGTCACTCTTCATCGAAGCGCCGTTCGATGAGCTCGAGCAGGGCCTGGATCGCCTCCCTGGCCTGGCGGCCCGTCGCGCGCAACTGGATGTCGGTGCCGATGCCCGCGCCCAGCATCATCAATCCCATGATCGAGCCGCCGGACACATCGGTGTCGCCCTTGATCACGCGGATCTGCGCGTCGAAGGAGCCGGCCATCTTGACGAACTTCGCGGCGGCGCGGGCGTGCAGGCCGCGCTGGTTGCGGATGCTGGCGGTGCGGACGATGGCGCCGTCGATGGACATCGGCGGAACCCTTCAGCCGCGCGCGGCCAGCAACTGGGAGGCGACGTTGATGTATTTGCGGCCGGCTTCCTGGGCCGCGGTCACGGCGCTGTTCAGCGAATGGCCCTCGCGCAGGCCGGCCAGCTTGATCAGCATCGGCAGATTGATGCCGGCGATCACCTCGACATTGGCGCGGTCCAGCACCGAGATGGCGAGGTTGGAGGGCGTGCCGCCGAACATGTCGGTCAGCAGCACCACGCCGTCGCCATTCTCCACCTCCTTCACCCGCTGCAGGATCTCCTTGCGGCGGGCCTCCATGTCGTCATCCGGACCGATGCAGACGGTGGCGGCGTTCTGCTGCTTGCCGACCACATGCTCCAGCGCCGAGAGGAATTCGGCGGCCAGCTTGCCGTGGGTCACCAGGACCATGCCAATCATAGATATATCCCCGATCTTAAAATGCCCGCCCTCAGATGCGATCGGTCCGGCCGGAGACATCGCGCTGCAAGTCGCGATGAATCAGCGCGACCGGCCGACCGCCGGCGCGCAGGGATTCGGCCAACCGTTTCGCCACATAGACGGAACGATGCTTGCCGCCGGTGCAACCGACGGCGATGGTCAGATAGCTCTTGCCCTCGCGCTCATAGCTCGGCAGCAGAGGGTCGATCAAGGCGGAGAGCGATGTCATGAAAGGCTGCAGGCCGGCATCGCGCTCGATGAAGCGCGCCACGTTCTCATCCTCGCCGTTCAGCGGCTGCAGCGCGTCGACATAATGCGGGTTGCTGAGGAAGCGCACGTCGAAGACCAGGTCCGCCTCGCGCGGCACGCCGACCCGGTAGGAGAAGGACATCACCGTCAAGGCCAGGCCCGGCTGCCGGCTGGTGGCGAAGCGCTCGCTCATCAGGCGCTTCAAGTCGCCGATCGAACGCTCCGAGGTGTCGATGGTCAAATCGGCAAGGCCGCGGATCGGGAACATCAGCGAGCGCTCGCGGGCGATGCCGTCGGCGACGCTGCGGTCGGGCGCCAGCGGGTGGCGCCGCCGCGTCTCGGTGAAGCGGCGGATCAGCACCTCGTCGCTGCAATCGAGATAGAGCAGGATGATCTCGAGGTGGGGCGCCGCGCGGAGCTGCTGGATGCGGTCGACGAAATCCTTGCCGCTGAACCCGCGCGAGCGGCAATCGATGCCGATGGCCAGCGGCTGCTCGCCGTTGCGCTCCGCTTCCAGACCGCCCGCCATGTGCGGCAGCAATTCCAGCGGCAGATTGTCGATCGCCTCGTAGCCCAGATCCTCCAACGCGCGCAAAGCCGTGGTGCGCCCGGCACCGGCAAGGCCGGAAACCAACAGCACGCGGCGGCGATCCTGCTTGGTGGCGGCGGGAGTGGGGGCTGTGGATGCGGCCGAAATTGGAACGGCGCCCCGGCCCGCTGAGGTCAGGCTGCTCATGAGGGCCGGATTATAGACCCCGAGATCGCGCCGAGAGCAAGCCGCACTTTGGTCGGCGTCGCAGCCTCGGGCAGGGCCAGATGCAGGCAGGGAACATCGATCCCAAGCCATTGAGAATATTCGGTTTCTGGCATGCGCGGCACCTGCTCCGGCGCGGTCGCCTGGACCACCAGCGCCAGTTCCACGGAGCTGTCTACCGCGGGCACCGCGACGATGCCGATTCCGCGCGCCTCAATCCGGCCTTTGAGGTCGGGCGGCGCGTCGCCGGGAAAGGCGGCCATGATCCGGTCGCCGTCGCGCGTCAGTTCGACGAGGTCGTCGGCGATAAGCCGGGCGCCCCGGTCGATCAGGCGCAGGGCCAGATCGGACTTGCCGGTTCCCGGCGCGCCCAGGATCAGCACCGCCTTGCCGTCGCAGGCAACCGCGGTTCCGTTCGCCATCCGGCGCATCAATAAGAGGGCAGGTCGATGATGAAGCGGGCGCCGCCGACGCGGCCGTCCGGCGTCATCAGATTCTCGGCGGTCATGCTGCCGCCATGGGCTTCGACGATCTGCTTGGAGATGGAGAGGCCCAGGCCGGAATGGGTGCCGAACTTCTCGCCCTGCGGCCGCTCGGAATAGAAGCGCTCGAAGATCGCCTTCAGCTTGTCCGGCGGGATGCCCGGCCCTTCATCCTCCACCGTGATCAGGATGCGGCCCTGGTGCCGGCGGGCGATGATCGAGATCATGCCATAGGGCGGCGAGAAGGAGATGGCGTTGCTCACCAAGTTGCGCAGCACCTGGCCCAGGCGCCCTTCCATGCCGAGCACGGTCAGCGGGTCTTCGTCCGCCGCGGAGATCTGGATACGCGGCGCCTCGTCGTCGGACGTCGCCGCATAGATGTCGGCGATGGCGCGCAGCAGATCGCGCATGGCGACCGGCTCGGCATCGGCGCGCGACATTTCCGCATCGACGCGCGAGGCGTCCGAGATATCGGTGATCAGGCGGTTGAGGCGCTGCACGTCGTCCAGGATGATGCTCATCAACCGGCGCTGCTGCGCCGGATCGTCGATGCGGGCGACCGTCTCCACCGCGCTGCGCAGGGAGGTCAGCGGGTTCTTGATCTCGTGCGACACGTCGGCGGCGAAGCGCTCGATCGCGTCCATGCGCTTCCACACGGCCTCGGTCATGTCGCGCACGGCGCCGGACAGCTCGCCGATCTCGTCCTTGCGCCGCGACAGATCGGGGATCTTCACCTGGCGGCCCTTGGCGCGGCGCACGCGGTCGGCGGCGTCGGCCAGGCGATGGATCGGCCAGGCGATGGTGGAGGCGAGATAGAGCGACAGCAGCACGGTGACCGACAAGGCGATGCCGAACACGCCCAGCACGGTCAGGCGCGTGTCGCGCAACGTCGTCTCGATGCTGTCGCCGGGCTTGCTGAGGAACAGCGCGCCCAGCACCTGACGGTAGCGCTGCACCGGCACCGCGACGGAGAGGATCATGCGCCCGTTGCCGGCATCGCGCACGAAGGTCGCGACCTCGCCCTCCAGCGCCTTTTTCACCTCCGGATAATCGTGCGCCGTCTGCACCGCGGATTCGGTGTAAGGCGGCAGCGGATCGCCACCCGGCCAGCGTTCGAAGATCCAATCGTACGCGCCGACGATGGTGCGCCACAGCAGGCTGTCGTCGGAATCGAGCGGCGGCAATGGCTGCATCTCCACGACGCCGCCGGGCCCGGACAGCAGGAAGGAATCGGCGATCATCGCGCCGTCGGGCGCGAACAGACGCGCGCGGGTCTGCGACACGTCGACCAGGCGACGCAACGTGGCGCGTGTCGTCTCCGGCAGCAGCCGTTCGTCGCCCAGCGGCCCGGTGACGACGCCGCTGGCGGCCAGCGCGCCGGAGAACAATTTGGCCTCGGTCTTCAGCAGCTCCAGCTCCGACTGGATCAGGCTCTGCCGGTAATTGTCGAGATAGAGCAGGCCGACCACCGGAATGGCGATGGCCAGGATGTTGACGGCCAGGATCCGGCGGGTCAGCGGCGACTGCCACAGGGGCCGGCGGCTCGCATGCCGCGGCCGCGACGGTGTCCGCGGCCGGGGCGCGTCGGTG
>DASZQC010000526.1:0-3288 GCA_035549815.1 Dongiaceae bacterium | reverse complement strand
ACATGGTCGGCGCGCGTGCTGGCGTAGCCGGCGCGATGCATCCACGGCCGCGGCCGGCCACGCACCGCCGGCAGCGCCGCCAGGCCGAAGCGCTTTGGCGGCGAGGCGACGGTCGTCAGCTTGATGGCACCCTTGTCATGGCCCCAGAACGGCATGACGCCCGGCAGCAGGCGCTCCAGGGTCGTCGCCAGGATCAGGAAATACGGCGCCTCCTGCGGCGGCTGGCCATTGAGGCCGATCGCCACCCGCTCCCCCTGCAGGCCGGAACGCTGGCCCTCGCCATGCAGCAGCAGACGTACCACCGACCAGATGATGCCTGCCTTGGCGGCGACGCTCTGGCGAAAGCCGACCCGGTGCATGTCGCGGCGGCTCAGCATCGTTCCCTGATAGAATCCGACCGCGCCCGAGAGGAATCCGTACTCGGTGCGGTCATGGCCGCTGCGTTTCAGCGTCAGCGTGTGGCGGCGCAGGCTCTCGCCGGGCGCTTCCGCCCGCAGTCCTTGAAGCACGCGGCGGATGGCGTCGACCGGCGCCGCCGGAATGCCGACATCATGCGCGATCACGTTGGTCATGCCGCCGCCGACCAGCGAGATGCGCGGCAGCTCCTGGAACGGGGGGTGCCGGAACAACTCGCCGATCGTCGCCTGCACGGTGCCGTCGCCGCCATTGATGATCAGGTGCCCGATCCCCGCCTGCGCCAGCTCGTGCAAACATTGCGGCAGCGCCGCGATATCCTTGAACGAGCGATGCAGGATCTTCGGCTCGCCCTTGAGCAGCGCCTCGATCGCCGGCATGGCGGTCTGGTTGCGCCGGCTGCGCGCGTTGCTGAGAATGCCGACCTTGTTCATGCTGCTTTCGCTTCGGCCGTCCGCGGGTCGAGCGGCGCCTGCAGCCAGGATCTTGGCGGCCGGCCGGCCATTCGCGCGTAGAACGCCTGGGCGATGCGCACGCAATGGAAAATGAAGCTGACGATCGTCCACCAGGCGATCAGCTCCAGCCCGGTGTCCGGCGCTTTCAGCAGCGCCGCCACGGTCAGGATCAGCAGATTGGGATTGCGCCGCGCGGTGATGAGTCGGAACCAGGAATCCACCGGCCGCCAAGTGTGGATCTCGATGCCGAAGCGCCAGATGAACAGGCCTTCCTGCAAGCGCCCGGCGACATAGCCGAGGATCACCACCCACAGCGCCCAGGACAAAGGCGCCGCGATGACCGCGCCCAGCCCCGCGAACCATGCGTAGTACCAGAACGGCGGATGCAGCAGGTCGATGCCGTGATCGAACACGTCGCCGAGCTTGGTCGAGGTCAGGGTGCAGCGCGCCAGCTTGCCGTCGACAGTGTCGAGGAAGCACATGCCCCACGCCGCGACCAGTCCCCACACGAACCAGCCGTGCCAGAACAAAGCCGTCGCCAGGATGACGCAACCGAGGCTGACCCAGGTCACCATGTTGGGCGTGATGCCGTGCCGCGCGCACAGGCGCGTCACCAGCAGCGCCGGCAGTGGCCAGACATACTTGGTGACCAGGTCGGTGACGCCTTTGTACGAGCCGCCGAACAAAAGTTTCTCGATGGCGGCCTGGCCCGCGCCGGCGTGAACCAGGATGGGTCGCGCGCGCTTGCGCAGCGCCTTGCTGTAGGTGCTCGCCAGTTCGCTGGCGCTTTGAAAGGCGAAGTCCGCTTCCTCGGCATTCCGCTGCCCCGATATCACCTCCACGCCCGCGCGCGCATGCGTATGGCCGGCATGCACGGCGACGACGTCGCCGTTATCCGCCCGCAGGGCGATGCCGACCGCGTTCGCCATGGCCGCGACCAGGCCATCATCCATGACGTAATCGGCACGCACGACGATCACCGCGCCGTCCCACGTCTCGGTTTCGGTGTAGGCGATCTCGGTCGCGATGCCGGCCCGCGCAAAAGACCGACGAAGCCGTTCGCGCGGAGACAGGTTGAAGGGTCTGATGTCGCTGTCGCCGATCAGGCAAAAGGCAATCTTGGCGCTGTCGGCCGACACTCAGATGCTCCAGGCAGGGTGGCTAAGGCCTGAGGAATATCGAGCCTGAAGGGACACGTCTACAAGGAATTTCAAGCACTTCCCTCCTGCCACGGGCTTGACGGACCAGGTAAAATCCGGCCAAACAAGCCCATGGCCTCCGCCGCTCCGACCTTCGCCTTGGCGCATTTGTCCGATCCGCATCTGGCGGGCTGGTCGGTCGACCATATCGGCAGCCTGCTGAACAAGCGGCTGACCGGATGGCTGTCCTGGAGCCGCAACCGCAAATTCATCCACCAGACCCGCGTGCTGGACATGGTGGTCGCCGACCTCGCCGCGCGCCCCGCCGACCATGTCGCGGTCACCGGCGATCTGGTCAACATCTCGCTGCCGGACGAGTTTTCCCGCGCGGCCTTGTGGCTCAATCGATTGGGCGACGCGGATCGCGTCACAATCGTGCCCGGCAATCACGACGCTTATGTCGCGGTGAATTGGGCGCAAGGCGCCGGCCAATGGGCGCGCTACATGACCAATCGCGGCTGGCAGCCCGAAGGTGCCGCGCCCACGGACGTGCAACGCGGATTTCCCTTTGTGCGGCGCGTCGGCCCGCTGGCGCTGGTCGGCGTGTCGACCGCCCTGCCGATGCCGCCATTCATCGCCGCGGGACGCCTCGGTGCGACACAGATCGAAGCGCTGGCGCGCACCTTGACGGAACTGCGCTCGCCGGAAACTTTCCGCGTGGTGCTGATTCATCATCCGCCGTTTGCCGGCGGCGCCTACAAGCGCAAGTCCCTGCTCGACGCCGAGCCGTTCCAGGAGGTCATCCGCACGGCCGGCGCGGAGCTGGTCCTGCATGGGCACATGCACATGGCCTCGCTGGGCCAGATCGGCACCACGCCGGTGATTGGCGTGCCCTCCGCCTCCGCCGTCCGGAAGGGACACAAGGACGCCGCCGCCTACAACGTCTATCGAGTCGGCGAGGCGGGCCCGAACTGGCGGGTTTCGGTGGAGATTCGCGGGCTGGCGGCCGATCAGGGACGAATCGCCGCAGCCGGGAGCTATGTGTTAACAATTCCGCGACCGGCCGGTTAATAAGGGCATTAACAATGCGCGACGACCGGCAATTGTGCTAATCATTCGCCGGCGATAGGCCTGCGCCGGCGGGCGATCGCAGGGCTGAACTGGGACCAGAGGGCAAAATTGGGGAGCACGCCGCCGAACGCGACGGCCGCAAAATTCGGCCATCCGGAGACGCTCGTGCGCGCTTATCGCCACTGGCAGGTGCTGGTCCGGCCGCAACA
>DASZQC010000525.1:0-1984 GCA_035549815.1 Dongiaceae bacterium | reverse complement strand
CTGCGCCAATACCGCATCCGTTATCGCCGCGGCGACGGCACCGAGCAGAAGCTGATCCGCGAGACATACGATCGCGGTGACGGCGCCACCATCCTGCTCTACAACAAGGAGCGCGGCACGGTGATCCTGACCACCCAGTTCCGCATGCCCGCCTTCATCAGCGGCCATGCCGATGCCATGCTGCTGGAGGCGCCGGCCGGATTGCTCGATGACGACAATCCCGAGGACGCGATTCGCCGTGAGGCGGAGGAAGAGACCGGCTATCGCATCGCCGACGTGCGCAAGATCTTCGCCGCCTATATGTCGCCCGGCTCGGTGACCGAGCAGATCCATTTCTTCGTCGCGGAATATGCGGATGCCGACAAGGTCGGCGCCGGCGGCGGCCACGCGAATGAAGGCGAGGACATCGACGTGCTGGAAGTGCCGATGGCGGAGGCGCTGGCGATGGTGGAGGATGGTCGCATCGTCGATGCCAAGACCATCATCCTGCTCTATCACGCCCGGCTGAAGGGGCTGCTGTAGCTACTCGACCGCCGCTTCCATCGCTTCCTTGCTGACCGGCTTCGCATTCTTGCGCAGCAGCAGGATCAGGGGGGCTGCCGCCAGCGTCACCCACATCAGCAGCTTGAAGTCGTCGAGATAGGCGATCATCTGCGCCTGGTTGGTGAGCTCGGCATTGAGCGCGGCGAGGCCGTGCACGTTGTCCAGCGACCAGATGGCGGGATAATCCGGCGCGCGCAGCGAGGGCATGAAGGGCGTCACCGCCTCCGCCATCTGCGCGTGGTTCACCTGGGTGCCGCGGGTCAGCAGAGCGGTGACGATGGAGATGCCGACGGAGCTGCCGATATTGCGCATCAGGCTGAACAGGCCGGCGGCTTCGGTGCGCAAATCCGGCGCCAAGGTGGAGAAGGTGATGGCGCTCAAGGGCACGAAGATGAGACCTAGGCCCGCGCCCTGCACGATGCCGGTGCGCACGATGTCCCACACGCCGACATTGGCGTTGAACTGCGTCATCTCCCAGAGCGAGAAGGCGGCCAGCGCCAGCCCGGCGCTGAGCAGGATGCGCGGGTCGACCTTGTTCACCAGGCGGCCGACGATGAACATCGCGACCATGGTGCCGACGCCGCGCGGCGCCAGTACATAGCCGGTGGTCAGCACCGGGAAGCCGACGAGGTGCTGCAGCATCGGCGGCAGCAGCGCCATGGTGGCCAGCAGGATGATGCCGACCACGAACATAAAGCTGGTGCCGAGCACGAAATTGCGGTCCTGGAACAAGCGCGGCTCCAGGAACGGGTGCTCGGCGGTGAACATGTGGACCACGAACATGTAGAAGGTGAGGCCGGCCAGCACCGCGTAGGTGACGATCTCCATGGAGCCGAACCAATCCACCTGCTCGCCGCGGTCCAGCATCATCTGCAAGGCGCCGATGGCGGTGCCCAGCAGCAGGAAGCCCATGGCGTCGAAGCGCAATTTGGCGCGCAACGCGGATTCGCTGACAAAGGCGAAGACGCCGGCGAAGGCCAGCAAGCCGAAGGGCAAATTGATGAAGAACACCCAGCGCCAGTCGAAATTCTCGGTCAGATAGCCGCCGAGCGTGGGGCCCAGGATCGGGCCGACCATGACGCCGACGCCCCACATGGCCATGGCGGCGCCATGCTTCTCCTTAGGATAGGCGTCGAGCAGCACCGCCTGCGACAGCGGCACCAGCGAGGCGCCGAAGATTCCCTGGAGCAGGCGGTACAGCACCATCTGCTCCAGCGACAAAGCGAGCCCGCAGAGCATGGAGGTGACGATGAAGCCGCCGATGGAGACCAGCAGCAGGCGCCGCCGGCCGATCTTGGCGGCGATGAAACCGGTCGCCGGCATGGTGATGGCGGCGGCGACGATATAGGAGGTCAGCACCCAGGAGATCTGGTCCTGCGTCGCCGACAGGCTGCCCTGCATGTGCGGCAGCGCCACGTTGGCGATGGTGGTGTCCAGCGCC
>DASZQC010000524.1:0-4184 GCA_035549815.1 Dongiaceae bacterium | reverse complement strand
CTGCACCGCGGCGGGCCGATCGCCGGAGCAGATCTCGATGAAGCAGCCGGCCGCGCGCAGCCGCGCGATCGCGTCGCGCGCGTCCGGGCGCAGATCGTCGGCAAAGGTGAAACGCACCGGCGCGCGGCCCGGGCCGCTCAGCCACAGGGATTGCTGCGCGGCGCCGTCATCCGCCACGCCGACGAAGGCATGGCTGCCCAGGCGCCAGATTCCTTCCGCTGTCGCCTGTTCCAGGCCGCTGCCGGGAATCTCGCGCACATCGGTGGCGGCCGGCGCGCCGGGTGCTGCGCGGCGGATGGCGCGGGCCAAAGGATGGCGACTGCCCGCCGCCATCGACGAGGCGCGGGCCAGCGCGTCCGCGTCCGGTCCCAAATCCGCTCCGGGCATTAGGCGCAACTCGCCGCTGGTGAGGGTGCCGGTCTTGTCGAACACGACATGATCGATCTCGCGCAGGCGTTCCAGCGCGTCGCCGGATTTCAGCAGGATGCCGCCCGCCATCAGGCGCTGGCTGGCGACCACCTGCACCACCGGCACCGCCAGCGCGAGTGCGCAGGGGCAGGTGATGATCAGGATGGCGACGGCGATCAGCAAGGCCGGCTGCCAGTTCATGCCGCCGATGAGTGTCCAGCCGAGGAAGGTGATCAGCGCCGTCAGATGCACGACGGGCGAGTAGTATTTCGCCACCCGGTCGGCGATCCGCACATAGCGGCCGCGGCGCGCCTCCGCCGCCTCCATCAGGCGGATGATCTCGGCCAGCAGAGTGCCGCTGCCGGCCTGGCGCGTAACGATAGTGAGCGGCGCGGTCAGGTTCATGGTGCCGGCATAGACTTCCTCGCCGGCCTGCCGCGTCACGGCCGCGGATTCGCCGGTCAGCAGGCTGAGGTCGAGGTCGCTGGCGCCGCGTTCCACCACGCCGTCGACCGGCACCCGCGCGCCGGCCGCGACCAGCACGCGCATGCCGGGTTGGATCGCACCCGGCTGTACGTCGCGCGTGCTTCCGTCTTCCTCGAGGATCGTCGCGGCGGTCGCGCCAAGCGCCGTCAATTGCTCCGCCGCCAGCCGCGCCCGCGCCCGCGCGCGGCGGTCGAGATAGCGCCCGATCAGCAGGAAGAACAGCAGGGTGACGGCGGAATCGAAATAGGCATGCGCGCCGCCTTGGAAGGTCTCGAACAGGCTGATGGACGGGGCCAGGATGATGGCGAGCGAGATCGGCACATCCATGTTGCTGCGCCGGTTGCGCAGGGCGGCGAGGGCCGAGCGGAAGAACGGTTGCCCGGCATAGAAGATGACCGGAATGGCGATCAGCGCGGAGATCCAGTGGAACAGGTCGCGGGTGCCCGGCGCCATCCCTTCCGCATGGCCGGCCCAGACCGAGACCGACAGCAGCATGATATTGCCGGCGGCGAAGCCCGCCACCGCCATGGCGCGCAGCAGCGCCTTGCTCTCCGCATCGTCGGCCGATTTCAGCAGCACCGGATCGAACGGCACCAGGCGATAGCCGAGCCGCTGCACCAGTTGCACCAGCGCCGCGGGCGCCGCCTGGCTCTTGCGCCATGCCAGCGTCAGGCGCCGGGTCGACAGGCTGACGCGCGCCTGGGTGACGCCGGGTTCGCGCTGCAAGGTCTGCTCGATCAGCCAGACGCAGGCACCGCATTGCAGGCCTTCGATCATCAAAGAGAGCTGCGCCGTGCCGTCGCCGCGATCCTGGATCCAGGCGGATGGATCGGCGGCGGGGCGCGCCTCGTCGGGGCGTGGCCGCTGCGCCGGATTGTCCAGGCTTCGCTGTTCGTAGTAGCGGCCGAGACCGAGATTGGAGATGAGCGCGTAGGCCCCCTCGCAGCCGTGGCAGCAGAACCGCGCGCCGGCGGCGGTGGCATCGCCGCAATGCAGGCAGGCGGTCTGCAAGCCGCCGACGGAGAGGTCGGCCACGCTCATGGCACGAACAGGCGCTCGCTTTCCTGCCAGCTCGTCTCGCCCTGGCGGGCGACGATGCGCACATCCCACTGGCCGGGCGCGGGCAGGGCGATCTCGGCGGCGTAGCGGCCGCTGCCCTGGCGGTGGAGCTGGATCGTCTGGTCCAGGCCCTGGTTACTGGGCCGGCGCAGATAGGCGGTGACCTCCAGCCCCTCGATCGGCCCGGCCGCTTTGTCGGCGAACAGGACCGCCAGCTCGTGCTGGCCGTTCAGCGCCTTGGCCAGGCTGATCTTGCCGTGCCAGCCCAGCTTCTCCTGCGCCGCCGCCGCCTCCAGGGTCCGGTTGTAGTCCAGGCCGCGCTCATAGGGATGTTCGGTGTCCAGGCCGCTGAAGCTGCTCTGGGCGAAATAGATCAGAGAGGCATTGACCGCGATGACGATCGCGAAGCCGCCGACGAACATCCACGGGATGAGCTTCGACCAGCGCGGCGGTGTTTCGCGGAGTTTAGTTGCCATCGGTCGAATTGCCGGGGCCGCTGAAGATGGCGTCATGGCGGCTCTCCTCCTTGCTGACCGTATCCTGGATCGTCACCTGGATCGAATTCGAGCGCTCTTCGATGGCGGATCTTGGCGCGCGCGCCAGCAGGCGGAAGGTGCCGACCGAATCGCCGGGCACTTCGACCACGTCGTTCGTATGGCCCACCAGCTTGAAGCTCAGGCCATCGATGCCGTCGATGCGGATCTGGTACGAGGCCGGCTCTCGCAACTTGTTGGATATCTTGATGCTGTAGCCGTTCTGGATGTCGCCATTCGACAATTTCACAAACAAGGGCGCGCGGTCGGCGAGCAAGGTGACGTCGAGGTGCGAGCGCGTCGCCAGCCCGACCATCATCAAGGCGGCGACCGCGACAAAGATCGCCGCATAGATGAAAGTCCGCGGCCGCAGCAGCCGCCAGGCCGGCGCCTTATCCCCCTTGGCCTTCAGGGCCTGGTTCCATAGGGAGTCATAAGCGATCAAATCCTGCGGCAGGCCCACTTTCGGCATCACCGAGTTGCAGGCGTCGACGCACAGGCCGCAGCCGATGCAGGCGAGCTGCTGGCCGTTGCGGATGTCGATGCCGGTCGGGCAGACATGGACGCACAGGCCACAATCGATGCAATGGCCGCGCTTGCTGAAATCCTCATTGCGCTTGGCGTGGCCGCGCTTCTCGCCGCGCCAGTCGGCATAGGTGACGATCAGCGTATGCTCGTCGAACATGGCGCCCTGGAAGCGGGGCCAGGGGCACATATAGATGCAGACCTGCTCGCGCGCCCAGCCGGCCAGCAGATAGGTGGTGGCGGTGAACAAGGCGGTGAAGCCATAGACGGCGCTGCTCGCCTGGCCGGTGAAGATCTCGCGCACCACGGTCGGCGCGTCGTTGAAATACATGATCCAGGCGCCGCCGGTGGCGAACGCGATCAGCAGCCAGACCGCGTGCTTGGCGAGTTTGAGGCCGAGCTTGCGCATCGACCAGCTTTCCTGGTCCAGCTTGATGCGGCGGTTGCGGTCGCCCTCGATCCAGCGTTCGACCAGCAGATAAAGGTCGGTCCACACCGTCTGCGGGCAGGTGAAGCCGCACCAGACGCGACCGGCGACGGAGGTGACCAGGAACAGGCCGATGGCGCCCAGGATCAGCAGGCCGGTCAGGTAATAGACCTCCTGCGGCCAGATCTCGATCCAGAAGAAATAAGCGCGCCGCCCCGCCATGTCGACCAGCAGCGCCTGGTCCGGCGCATTCGGGCCGCGGTCCCAGCGCAGCCATGGCGCGAGGTAATAGATCGACAACAAGGCGATCAGCACCACCCATTTGATGGTGCGGAAACGCCCGGCGATGCGTTGCGGATAGACCTTCACCCGCTCCGCGTACAATGAGGCGGCTTCGGCCATATTGCTTTCGGCTATGACAAGGCGGGGGCGGCCTTTACTGGCCGCCGCCCAGATTATGCACGTAGATCGCCACCATCTTGATCCAGTCGTCGCTGATGCGGCCCTGCCAGGCCGGCATCACGCCCTGCTTCGGCAGGGTGACCTGGGCGACGATGCTGGCGCGGTCGCCGCCATAGAGCCAGATGCTGTCGTTGAGCGCGGGCGCGCCCAGCTCCATCTTGCCCTCGCCCTGCTCGCCATGGCAGGCGGCGCAATTCTCGGCGAACACGGCGGCGCCGCGCTCTTTCACCGCCGGATCGATCGCGGTGCCGGACAACGACATCACATAATCGGCCACGTCGCCG
>DASZQC010000523.1:0-5853 GCA_035549815.1 Dongiaceae bacterium | reverse complement strand
GTGCTGAAGAGGGTTCTGGAGCTCTATGACGACAAGGGCTGGAAGCCGATCGTCGCGCCCGAGCTTGAGTTCTACCTGGTCAGCGTCAATACCGACCCCGATCTGCCCTTGGTGCCGCCGGTTGGCCGCTCCGGCCGGCCGGAGACCGGCAGCCAGGCCTATGGCATCGACGCCACCAACGAATTCGACCAGATCTTTGAAGACGTCTATGACTTCTGCGAGAAGTCGGACATCGACGTCGACACGCTGACGCATGAATCCGGCGCGGCGCAGATGGAGATCAACTTCAACCACGGCAACCCGCTGGAGCTTGCCGACCAAGCCTTCCTGTTCAAGCGCACGGTCCGCCAGGCGGCGATGAAGCACAATGTCTACGCGACCTTCATGGCGAAGCCGCTGGGCAACCAGCCCGGCAGCTCCATGCACATCCACCAGTCGATCGTCGACAAGCGCACCGGCAAGAATTTGTTCGCCGACAGCAAAGGCCGCGACACGGCGATGTTCCGCAACCATGTCGCCGGGCTGCAGCGCTATCTGCCCCAGGTGGTGCCGATGCTGGCGCCGAACGTGAACTCCTATCGCCGCCTGCGCCCGCGCTTCGACGCGCCGATCAACGTGCAGTGGGGCATCGACAATCGCTCCTGCGGCCTGCGCGTGCCGATCTCCACCGCTTCGGCGCGGCGCATCGAGAACCGCCTGGCCGGCGCCGACGCCAATCCGTACCTCGCCATCGCCGCCTCCTTGCTGTGCGGCTATATCGGCATGACCGAGCGGCTGAAGCCGACCGACCAGATCGAGGGCAGCGCCTATCGCATGGCGCACACTTTGCCCAAGACCGCGCACGAGGCCCTCAGCAAGTTCCTGGCCTGCAAGCCGGTCAAGGGGCTGCTCGGTGAGCGTTTCATGAAGGCGCTCTATATCGTGAAGATGGCGGAGCTGGAGGCCTACCAGAACGTCATCAGCTCGTGGGAGCGCGAGCACCTGTTGTTGAATGTCTAGGCGATTGATAGACTGAACCTATGCGATCCAGGATCGACCTGTTGTCCGATTTTTGCGTCGGCCGCCTGCGGCGGGGTCCGACGGGTCGATCCCTACGCGCGGAGATTCTGATTCTCACCGCGCGCATCAATTTCAATCCGTGATCTGACCCGCCGTTCGAATTCGCAGCGGCGCCGCACGCCCTGATTGCGTCGCGTCGATTTTCCATTTCCGTTTCGATACGAGAGGTTCATCATGACCGCCGTCCGCAAGCGCAACTCGACCGCCGAATGGCAGGCGCAAGACCGCGCCCACATCCATCCCTTCACCGACCAGGCCGAGCTGAAAAGGGTCGGCAGCCGGGTCATCACCAAGGCCGAGGGCACCTACCTCTGGGATTCCGAGGGCAACAAGCTGCTCGACGCCTTCGCCGGCCTGTGGTGCGTGAATGTCGGCTATGGCCGCGAGAGCATCGCCAAGGCCGCCTACGATCAGCTCCGGGAGCTGCCCTACTACAATACCTTCTTCAAGACGACGCACCCCGCGGTCGCGGAGCTCAGCGAGATCCTGGTCAAGCTGACGCCGAAGCAGTTCAACCACGTCTTCTATGGATTGAGCGGCTCCGACGCCAACGACACCATCGTGCGCATGGTGCGCACCTATTGGAACCTGAAGAAGAAACCGAACAAGAAGACCATCATCAGCCGCATCTACGCCTATCATGGCTCCACCATGGCCTCGGCGTCGCTCGGCGGCATGAACTACATGCACGAGCTGGCGGACCTGCCGCTGCCCAACTTCGTGCATGTGCGCCGGCCCTATTGGTATGCCGAGGGCGGCGACCTGTCGCCGGAGGAATTCGGCAAGGTCTGCGCCAAGGCGATCGAGGACAAGATCCTGGAGCTTGGCCCCGACAATGTCGCGGCCTTCATCGGCGAGCCGATCATGGGCGCCGGCGGCGTGATCATCCCGCCCTCGACCTATTGGCCGCTGGTGCAGGAGATTTGCAGGAAATACGATCTGCTGCTGATCGCCGACGAGGTGATCACCGGCTTCGGGCGCACCGGCGAATGGTTCGGCTCGCAGCATTTCGGCATCGAGAACGCCGACTTCATGACCTGCGCCAAGGGATTGAGCTCCGGCTATCTGCCGATCTCCGCGGTGATGATCTCCGACCGCGTGGCGGAGGTCCTTTCCAGCGGCGTCGACTTCAACCACGGCTACACCTATTCCGGCCATCCGGCCGCCTGCGCCGTGGCGATCGAGAACATCCGTATCCTGAAGGACGAAAAGCTGGTCGAGCGGGTGAAGAACGAGACCGGCCCGTACCTGACCAAGCGCCTGCAGGAGTTGCTCGACCATCCGCTGGTGGGCGAGGTGCGCAATGTCGGCCTGATGGGCGCCATCGAGCTGGTGAAGGACAAGAAGGCGCGCAAGACCTTCGAACCGGTCGGCGACACCGGCACCAAGTGCCGCGACCATTGCTTCCAGAACGGCCTGGTCATGCGCGCGACCAAGGACACGATGCTGATCTCCCCGCCCCTCACCTGGACGAAGGAGAACATCGACGAGTTCATGGGCCTGACCAAGAAGGCGCTCGACCTCACCGCGAAGGACGTCGGGAAGGCGTAAGTTCGCAACGCGCTGCTTTCCCTCCCGAGCCGGGGGAGGGTCAGGGAGGGGGCGCTGCTTCCGCTCGGCGCAGTCTTCGGTGGAGAGAACAACCCCCACCCCCGCCCTCCCCCAACTTGGGGGAGGGAGGCTTTCTTTTTAGCCGCGCCGTTGCGTTCAGGCCGGCATGTTGTCGAGGATGATCACCGGATAGGTGCAAGCGCGCGGCGCGGTGAGCGCGAACAGGATTGTCTCTACCACCTCGCGGTTGGACAGCTTTGCGCGCGGCGCCCGCGTAGTGTCCCAGGCGGGATCGAGCGGATCGACGTCGTCAAAGTCCGGCGGGTAGATCGCCATCACGCGGATGCCCTTGTCTTTCAGCTCGTGCCGCAGCGCATCACTGAAACCGGACTGGCCGTGCTTCGCCGCATGGAAGGGCGATGCAGATGCGCCGCCGACATCCCAGCCGGTCCAGCCGGCGGTCGAGACGATGGTCATGATGTCGGCGGCCGTGGATTTCATCAGGCCCGGCAGCAGCCCTTTGGTGACCAGGATAGTGCCCGCCACGGCCCCGCTGACCGTGGCAACGATCTCCGCCTCGTCGGCGCTCATGAGATCGCCCGGCAGCCAAGGCGCGCCGTTATTGATCAGCACGTCGATCGCCGGATTTGCCGCCAGCACTGCGCGGCAGGCTTCGCGGACGCCGTCTGGGCTTGCCAAGTCACACGGCACGACAGCCGCGGCCCGGCCCGTGCGCGTGGCGATAGCACCGGCGACCTCCTGCAGTGCCGCAACGCTGCGCCCAAGGAGAACGAGTTCGGCGCCCTGATCCGCCGCGACGATGGCGAGGGCGCGGCCAAGGCCGCGGCCGGCGCCGGTGATGACCATGCGCTTGCCGGTCAGGCTTCGATCATGCGCCATGCTATTTCACCCGCGACAGGCGATAGGCGCAGCGTCGCGCGCCGCTGAGGATATGCTCCTCGCGCTCGACGTGAACGTCCGGTCCGAGGACATCGCGGAACAGGCTGAGCTCGGAACGGCAGAAGCCCTGGCAGGCCTTGGCGGCGACGCAGATCGGGCAATGGTTCTCGACCAGCAGAACGTCGCCGTCGGGCAGCTTTCTGACTTCGGCCATGTAGCCTTCCTCGCCGCGCTGCTCCGCGAGCAGCCTGGCGCGATCGGCCAGCGAGCGGCCCGGGCGCAGGCGCTCGACATAGATCTGCCGCATCTCCTTCTCGCGCTGGGCGATCACCTTGTCCAAGCCGTCGGCGCCGAAGCTGGTCTCGATGGCGCGCAGCAGATCAACGGCGACGGCGGCGTGCGAATCCGGAAAGCGCGCCTGCCCGGCATCGGTCAGCGACCAGATGCGTTTCGGCCGGCCGACGCCTTCGCGATGATCCTCGAAGGCAACCAGTCCCTTATCGAGGAGTCGGCCGAGCTGCTGCCGCGCCGCGACCACGGTCACCTTCAGGCGCCTGGCGATCGTTTCCGCCGATTGCGGGCCGCCGGACTTGATCGCGTGCAGGACGCGCGTCGCACCTCTGTCTTCCATGGCTTGCACCCTAGCACGGCGCCTCGAATAAAGAAATATCTTGCTATTCTTATTCCATGAATATAAAAACATCAATGTGTTTATTTAGCGGAGAGCCCCATGCCCCGCCGCTTCGCCATCGACCGCCCGGCAACGGCATCAAGGCTTCCAGGCGCCAGCCCCTTGCGACGCCTGTGGCGGCACTTCCTGGCGGCGACATTGGACCGGCAGGTGCTGGAGCGGCTCTCCCCGCACGAGTTGCGCGATATCGGCCTGCCCGAGCGCGGCAGAGGCGATGACGTCTGGCGCGATCGCTTCCGCGACCTGCTGTGATCGCCGGCAAGCCGCCCGGTAAACCCCTGGCGCTGATCGCGCTGCTGGGGTCGATGTGGGGTCTGCACTTCTCGCTGATCCGGATCATCGGCGAATCGGGGATGGCGCTGGGCTGGATCGTCGCGGCGACATCGATCGGCAATACGCTCATCCTCTGCCTGGTCGCGGCGGTTCGCCGGAAGATGCCGGGCCTGGCTCCCGGTGCACTTTTCTATTATCTCGCCTGCGCATCGATCGGCTATCTGGCGCCGTTCCTGCTCGAGCTCTACAGCGCGCCCCGGATCGGCGCGGGCATCCTGACCATCGTGGTCTGCCTCACGCCGCTTGCGACGGCGATCCTGGCGATGCTGTTGCGCGCCGACATCGTCACCGGCCGCAAGCTGGTCGCGATCACCCTCGGCTTCATGAGCCTGGTGCCGCTGCTGACGGCGACCCTGGGCGATGGCTTTGGCAGTTTCAGCCTGGGATTGTTGGCGGCATTGGGCGTTCCGGTCGCCTACGGCATCTATCACAACCTGGTCGCCAAATACTGGCCGACCGGACAGGATTCGTGGCAGGTCGCGGGCGGCGAGGCCATCGCCTTTTGCCTGATCATGATACCGGTGTATCTGGCAAGCGACGGCGCGGCTGTGCCGCGGCTCGACTGGACCGGCGCGGAATGGGCCATCCTGCTGATGATCCTGTTCTCCGCCGTGGAGATTTATCTATACTTCGAGATCGTCCGCCTGGCGGGCGCGATCTTCGTGTCGCAGGCAAGCTTCATCACGGTGCCGACCGGCGTGCTGTGGGGGATGGTTCTTTTCGGCGAGCGGCATGATTCGTGGATTCTGTTCAGCATTCTTCTGCTGGCCCTGTCTTTGATCCTGGCGGCCACGCCCGCAAAAGATGAGAAACATGCTATAGAATCGGCTATAAGACCCGGCGCCAAGCCAGGGTCGTGATCTGGGGGAATTGGTGTCCGCGTCGTCCAACATCCGCTGGCGGGATCTCCTGCTCGGGCCAAAGCGAGCCGCCGTCTGGACCATCTGTCTGGGCGTGGCGCTGCACGCCTTCAACTGGTTCGTCGTCAGCACCATCACCCCGTCGGCGGTGATCGAGTTGCAAGGCACCGAGCTCCTGAGCTGGGTGACGGCGTTCTTCCTGGTCTTTTCCATCGTGGGCTCCTCCGGCGCCGCGTTCCTGAAAGCCAAGCTCGGCCTGCGCAGCGTGCTGATCGGCGCCTCCATCGCGGCCGCCTTGGGCAGCATGATCATCGCGACGGCGCCCAGCATGGAGATGCTGCTGGCCGGGCGCGTGGTGCAGGGCTTCGCCGAAGGCATGGTGCTGGCGCTGTGCTACGTCATCGCCGCCGATGTCGTGGGCGAGAAGGCGCTGCCCTCCCTGTTCGGATTGCTGGCGGT
>DASZQC010000522.1:0-8552 GCA_035549815.1 Dongiaceae bacterium | reverse complement strand
TTGGTGGAGGGGACTTGGCGATATTCGCGCCGTGAACACCCTCCACCGGAACGGGGGAGGGTCGGGGAGGGGGCAGCGAGCGATGATTGTCTGCTACTTGGGTGGCGGGGTCTCGCTGAACGGCAGCGGAATGGCGTGTTCCGTCAGCACCTGCTTGTAGTGTGTGAGATGGCTCCACAAGGCGTTGCGAACTCGGTTCGCTGCGGCGTGCCCATCACTCTGCTCAGCCCGTAGACTCGCACAGAGCGCGTCCATTTGTGCGCATAGACCGTACAAATCATCGCCCTGGATGAGGATTCCGGGAAACCTGCGCCCAGGATGGCGCATGATCGAACTGTTCGTCTTGTCCGAATAGATCTCGACAGGCCTGATCTTCATTCTTGCCCCGATTGCTACTTCCGCCCGCGCTTGGCACCGTCATCCTCGCCCCAGCGCTTCACGCCATCCAGGTGGATGCCGAACAGGTCCAGCGCGCGGGCGAGGTTGTGGTCGATGACCTCTTGCAGGCTCTTCGGCTTTGCATAGAGCGCCGGCACCGGCGGCGCGATCACGCCGCCCATCTCCGTCACCGCCAGCATGTTCTTCAGATGCCCCGCATGCAGCGGCGTCTCGCGCACCATCAGCACCAGCCGGCGCCGCTCCTTCAAGGTGACGTCGGCGGCGCGCGAAAGCAGTGTGGTGGTGACGCCGCTGGCGATCTCCGCCAGGCTCTTGACTGAGCAGGGCGCCACGATCATGCCGAGCGTCAGGAACGAGCCGCTGGAGATCGGCGCTGCCATGTCGTCGGTGGCGTAATGCCGGTCTGCCAGCGCCTGAACGTCCTTGATCTTGTAGTCGGTTTCATAAGCGAGCGTTACCGCTGCCGAGCGCGACATCACCAGATGCGTTTCGATCACGGTGCCGCGCAAAAGCTCCAACAACCGCACGCCGAAGGCGACGCCCGACGCGCCGGAAATACCGACAATGAGTCGCGCCGGAACATGCGGATGAATCGACTTGGAAGCCTGCGTCGTGGCGCGCGCCATTGGGTCAGCCTTGCTGGTTTATTAACACGTAAGATTGCATCTTTTTTGTGAGCGCGACACGTCGTCCGTTTACTCGCTTGTCCGATGGGAGTAGCATACCAACATCAAATTCGGTTGATCATTTTAGAAGGATCGCCGGCGCAAGACGCGCACCAAATCCCCACCCCCAAGCGAACAAAGGAGATGGCCCATGGCAGTCGCCTCGCATCAGGAATCGTTGAGGCTGAAGCATGCAGACCTCGACGCGCAGATTGCGGAAGAAGAGCGTAGACCGCATCCGGATGACGTGGTGATCCATCACCTTAAGAAACTGAAACTGAGGATCAAGGACGAGCTATCGCAATTGGCGCACGCCGAATAGGCGCGCCGATATGTTCGCCGCCGGGACCTGACTGGTCCGACGACGCACCCCGGCGCTCTTGCGTCGGAAACAGCCCTCCTCCAGGCTGACGCCTCAGGAGGGCTGTTGTTGTGTGGGGTCAAATCCCGGGAGCCCGGGCCAGAATCCCCGCTTGACCCGCCGGAATCGGCCCCTTAGGGTCGAGTTATGCACAGCTTCACCGGCCTGCTTCTTCTGCGACTTACCGCCCCGGCGCTTTGATCGGCGTCGGCCTTGGGGCGCGACGCCCCATTTTCCGCGGTTCCAGATAGAGGCTTGGTGATGGTTTCCCGAAAACCGGACATTTTCTTGCGCAGCGCAATTTTATTGCGTACGTTTGTCTTGAGCGTCCTGCCTCCCAGAGACCTGCCCGAGGGAGGCGAGGCGCTGCGACTTCGTTGCGGTCGCCGGGTCTGACCAGCGACAGCCCGGCGGCTGGACTTCCCGTCGCCTTCGACCGCAACGAAAACAGACACTCAAGGAATACCGAGATGCGCGTAGATCCAACCAAGAAATACCGACCGTTCCAGCCGATCAACCTGCCCGATCGACAATGGCCGTCCCGCACCATCACGACGCCGCCGATCTGGTGCAGCGTCGATCTGCGCGACGGCAACCAAGCGCTGATCGAGCCGATGGGGCCGGAGCGCAAGCTGCGCATGTTCCAGACCCTCTGCCGCATGGGCTACAAGGAGATCGAG
Source organism: Dongiaceae bacterium (assembly GCA_035549815.1). Lineage (GTDB taxonomy): Bacteria > Pseudomonadota > Alphaproteobacteria > Dongiales > Dongiaceae > Dongia_A. Next base: position 6,447 of record DASZQC010000522.1, on the reverse strand, counting down.
GTCGGCTTCCCCTCCGCTTCGCAGACCGATTTCGACTTCCTGCGCCAGTTGATCGAAGAGGACTTGATCCCCGCCGACGTCACTATCCAGGTTCTGACCCAGGCGCGCGAGCATCTGATCGCGCGCACCTATGAGGGGCTGGTCGGCGCCAGGCGCGCCATCGTCCACGTCTATAACTCGACCTCGACCTTGCAGCGCCGCGTCGTGTTCGGCCAGGACATGGAAGGGATCAAGGGCATCGCGGTGCAGGGCGCCGAGTGGGTCGCCGAATACGCCGCCAAGCATCCGACCAAGACCGAGTTCGTCTTCCAATACTCGCCGGAGAGCTTCACCGGCACCGAGATCGACTACGCGATCGAGGTGTGCGAAGCGGTGATGGATGTCTGGCAGCCGACCAAGAGCAACAAGACCATCCTCAATCTGCCGGCGACGGTGGAGATGTCGACGCCGAACATCTACGCCGACCAGATCGAGTATTTCTGCCGCCACATGCGCAACCGCGACAAGGCGATCATCAGCCTGCATCCGCATAACGACCGCGGCACGGGCGTCGCCGCCGCGGAATTGGGCGTGATGGCCGGCGCCGAGCGCATCGAGGGTACCTTGTTCGGCAACGGCGAGCGCACCGGCAATGTCGACCTCGTCACCCTGGGCCTGAACCTGTTCACTCAGGGCGTCGATCCGCAGATCGACTTCTCCGACATCAACGATCTGGTCCGCACCGCGGAATATTGCAACCAGTTGCCGGTGCATCCGCGCCACCCCTATGGCGGCGACCTCGTCTTCACCGCGTTTTCCGGATCGCACCAGGACGCGATCAAGAAGGGCTTCACGGCGATGAAGCAGTCGAACAGCGGCGAATGGGCGGTGCCCTATCTGCCGATCGACCCGGAGGATCTGGGCCGCGACTACGAGGCGGTCATCCGCATCAACTCGCAATCGGGCAAGGGCGGCGTCGCCTACTTGATGGAGACCGACTACGGCCTCACTCTGCCACGCCGCCTGCAGATGGAATTCAGCGCCGTGGTGCAGGAGATCGCCGACAAGACCGGCAAGGAGATTTCCTCCAAGGACATCTGGAAGGCCTTCAACGACGAATATCTCGGCTTCGAGAAGCCGTTCAAGTTCGTCACGCACCAGACCCAGTCCGACGCGCATGCCTCGGAAATCCGCCTCCTCTCCGCCAAGATGAAGCGCGACGGCAAGGAGATCGAGATCCATGGGCGCGGCAACGGCCCGATCGACGCCTTCATGGACGCGATGAAGAAAGAGGCCGGCGTCGATCTCAAGGTGATCGACTACCGCGAGCATTCCGTGGGCCTCGGCGCCGACGCGAACGCGGTCGCCTATCTGGAGACGCGCACGCCGACCGGCGGCACGGTCTTCGGCGTCGGCATGGACCCGAACATCGTCCAGGCCTCGCTGAAGGCCATCGTCTGCGCGGCCAACCGCGCGCTGGCCGGCAAGACGCGCGACCTGCAGGGCTAGGCCCGATCATCCTCCTCTCGCTGTTCGGCGCGGGTCGAATGGCGAGAGGCGTGGCCGGCAAAGCACAGCGCCGCGCGACAATTTCCGCGACGATACATGTGATGGTGCAAGAGTCGGGTTGTTTCGCCGGCCTGGTTCAATTGCCTCAAACTCTTCTCAAACACCCGAAATGGCGCGCCTGAATCGGCGTGTCTAAGCTGCGCTCATCAACGCCTCAGCAAATCGGGGGTTATCGCATGCGCACCAACATCAGCATTGCACCGGACGCCAAGTTCCACGTCGCATCGCGGCCGGAGCGAAGCTTCTCCGCTGCGCCCAGCCTGCCGGTGATCCTGCCGTGGCGCAGTTCGCTGTGGCTCTACATCGTGCCATCCCTGTGGCTGGCCGGCTGGCTGCTCTGGAGTGTCGTGGTCAGCATGGAGACGCCGGATCGCGGGTTCATGGTCTACGCGCTGCTATTCATCGGCATGCCCGCCGTGCTCGCCTTGACCGGCGGCTGGTGGATCCGCCAGTTGCTGAACCGGCGCACCAGCGGCAGCGTGGTGGTCACCGAGGATTACATCGAGTGGCAGTATGAGATGGGCTCCAACCTCGACCCGCTCAACGATTGCAGCCAATTCAATCTGGTCGGGCGCGGCTTTGAGGCGCGCATCGAATGGAACATCGCCGCGTCGGACGATAACGGCTTGTTGGCCAAGCTGCTGCTGTTGAAGTGGTTCAAGTCCGACCGCGTGCTGTACGGCCGCGATGTCGGGCTTGATCGCGACGGCCTGGAACGTCTATGCAGGACGTTGAACCAGTTGCGCGAGGGGGCTGTGGCATAATGCTGGTGCCCTCTGTTTCAGGGGGCCACCATGCTGTTCATGATCATCGAGCATTTCCACGACAAGAACCCGAAACCGCTCTACAAGCGGTTCCAGGAAAAGGGCCGCATGATGCCGGAGGGGCTGAAATATGTCGGCTCCTGGATCGAATCCAATTTCGACCGCTGCTTCCAGCTCATGGAATGCGACGATGCCAGCGCGATCCAGGAATGGGTGCTGGTCTGGGGCGACCTGGCCGATTTCGAGATCGTGCCGGTGGTCGCCTCCAAGGAGACGGCGGAGCTGGTAAACCGTTATATCTGAGCCTTTGGTCTCATAGGCGCGCCTGCGCCTGCCGGCTAAGCTTCCCTCGCTTCGTTCTGAGGGGAGGGGATCGTGACCAGTACGCCGGATGCCCAGGCACCCATTGCCGTGCCGCCGCCACCGAAACGCCTTGCGCTCGGCGTCGCCCTGATGGTGCTGGCGATCGCGGTGAAGATCGTCGGGCCCGCGCTGATCGTCGCCTCCGGCCTGCCGCCAAGCTGGAAGACCGGCCTCTCCATCGCGATCTTCGTGATCGTGCCCAAGCTGCTGATCGTCACCATCATCTTCCTGATGGGCAAATCAGGCTTCGCCTATCTGAAGGCGGTTTGCTTCAAGTATGTCGTGCACGTCATTGCGCCCTTCGCCCCGCCGCGCCAGGTCAGCAAGCGGCGCTACCGCATCGGCTTGGTCATGTTCATCCTGCCGATGATCGAGGCGTGGCTGGCGCCCTATCTGGAAGCGGCCTTCCCCGGCTGGGCGGCGCAGCGCCCGATGGAGTGGGCCTGGGACGTGATGTTCGTTGCCAGCTTCTTCGTCCTGGGCGGCGATTTCTGGGACAAGGTCCGCGCGCTGTTCATCTATGGCGCGACCGTGGCTTTCCCGCCAAAGCGGACGGCATGATGCTGGATCAGCCCCGGTCTTCAAGCCGCTGATCCTTCTACAAGGCCACAGAAGCCTACAGTTTAGATCGAAATTCTCCAACAATATCAGGTGTTTTCACCCCTCGCTGCATCAAGCTCTGCTTAACCTTCGAACCCTAGCCTTGGTTCGAACCGCGATCGGGCGCGGGGCTTTGCTTGGAGGGGAGCATGGCCGTTTTGAATGACCAGCGGGCGGGTTGGGGTGACGTGGAACTGCCCTGCGTGGTGCGCTATCGCCGCAATGCCTTTACGGCACCGCTGCTGATCTGCGGCCTGCTGCTGCTCACCGCCATCACCTGCACCTACGGATCGGGCAAATGGTTCGCCGGCGTGCCGTTTGCCGTGCTGGCGGTCACCACCCTGATGCTGACCATCAGCCCGCTGCGCCATGTGCGGCGCATCGAATGCCTGCGCATCGACCAGGAGGCGCTGACGCTCTATGGGACCGACGGCCGCGAGCTGCGGATCAAGTTCACGCCCGGGGCCGAGTTCCTGGTGCGCTACGATTATTTCTACCGCTCCATTGTCTATGCGACGGCGGCCAAGGATTACCGCGACGCGCAGCACGTAATGGTCGACGTGCTCGATGTGCCGCGCGGGCGCGACATCTACGGCCTGTGCCAGCTCCTGAATGACCTCAGCAGCGGCGATGCCCGGACCGGCGCAACGGTCGCCGCGGTCCGGCGCAGCGATGACTGGTATCGCGAGCCGCCACGCCTGTCGCGCACCGTCTTCGCCGCCGCGAGCTTTGGTCTGTTGCTGCTGTTCGCCTGCACCATGGTGGTGCTGACCCTGCTGCTGACGCCGCTCAGCCTGTTTCTCGCCAAGCCGATCCTCTGGGCCATCAAGCTCGGCCTAGGTGCGCTCTTCATCTATCCGGCCTACCGGTTCCTGTGCATCGGCCGGCTGCGCGACCTGGGCGAGGGGGCAACCCATCGCAACGCCAACGGCCTGGTGTTCAGGTCTGCCCAAGGGGTCAACCGACTATGGGCGCCGCTGCGGTTGTTCCTGGTGCCTGGCGCGCCCGGTCGCAATCCCTTCGGGCCAGCGCCCAGATTCTAACGCGGGCTTCTAGCCCGATATGGATTTTTCCCGGATGGACATTTTGTGGGCGCGCCGCCACAGTGCGGCCCGCCATGGTCCGCCGTTTCTACAAGCTCCCCTCCCTGAATGCCCTGGGCGCCTTCGAGGCCGCCGCGCGGCATTCCAGCCTCAGCTTCGCCGCGGCCGAGCTCAACGTGACGCCGAGCGCGGTCAGCAAGCATGTCACCTTCCTGGAACAGGAGCTGGGCGTGCCGCTGTTCGTGCGCGGCCATCGCTCCATGCGTCTGACGCCGGAGGGCGAGCAGCTCTATCGTTCTCTGTCGGAAAGCTTCGCCGGTATGGCGGCCGCGTTCGAGGCGATCAAGACCAGCCGCACCGCGCGCACCGTCACCGTCGGCTGCACCACCGCCTTTGCCCAGATGTGGCTGATGCCGCGGCTCGGCAATTTCTGGCGCGCGCATCAGGACATCGTCATCGACCAGGTCGTCTCCGACCGCAGCCAGGATCTGCGCCGTTCCGAGGTTGACCTGCGCATCCGATATGGCGATGGCACGTGGCCGGAGGAAACGGCGATCCGCCTGTTCGGCGATACCATCTTTCCCGTCGCCTCGCCGGATTTTGCTCGCAAGCATAAGGTGAAGGAGCCTGCCGAGCTGATCGGCCTGCCGCTGCTCGAGGTCATCAGCCAGGAGCGCGGCTGGACCGAGTGGGAGGAATGGCTCGCCGCCGTCGGCGTGCCGCCCCAGAAGTTCAAGAGTGGCCGTATCAAGACCCGGCGCATCAACAACTACGTCATCGCCTGGCAAGCGGCGATGGACGGGCAGGGCATCGCGCTCGGCTGGCAGAGCCTGGTCGGCGCGATGCTGGAAGCGCGCAAGCTGGTGCGCCTGACCAAGGCGGAGACGGTCCCCACCGAGGCCACCTACGTCACCTGGAGCGCGCACCGGCCGCTCAGCGCCGAGGCCACGGTCCTGCGCGACTGGCTGATGGCCGAGGCCAAGGTCGCGTGACTTTGGTTCAATCCAGCACGGCGCATTTGTGCGCTGGACGCTAGGCGCACCATCGGGCTAGCTGCCATCGTCCCGATTTCAAAGGTCCGCTGCCATCCCATGACCGCGCTCGATTTCTCTGCTTTGTCCCGCGTTACCGCGCCGATCGAAGAGGCGCGCGGCCTGCCCAATGCCTTCTACACCGACCCGGCGATCTTCGCGACGGAGCAGGACAAGGTGTTCGCCGCCAACTGGGCCTGCATTGGCTTTGGCAAGGATGTGCCGCAAGCGGGCGATCTGAAGCCGGTCAGCTTCCTCAACCGGCCGCTGCTGATCGCGCGCGGCAAGGACAATGCGATCCGGGTGTTCCAGAATGTCTGCCGCCATCGCGGCATGATCCTGGTCAGCGCGCCGCAACAGCGGCAGGCCGTCATCCGCTGCCCGTATCATTCCTGGGGCTATGGTCTCGACGGCAGGCTGCGCGCGACCCCCTTCGTCGGCGGCCCGTCGGAGAACTCGCATCCCAACATCAAGCGCGAGGAGCTCGGCCTCTACGAGGTCCGCACCCATGTCTGGATGGACATGATCTTCGTCAACTTGTCGGGCACTGCGCCGGATTTCGCGACCTATGCCGGCAGCTTGATCGAGCGCTGGCGGGAGTTCGACCAGCCGCTGTATCACGGCGGCGCGGAATCCACGATGAAGCTGGAGCTCGCCACCAACTGGAAGCTCGCCGTGGAGAATTACTGCGAGAGCTATCATCTGCCCTGGGTGCATCCCGGCCTCAATTCGTATTCGCGGCTGGAGGATCACTACAACATCGTCGAGCCGCGCTTGTTCTCCGGCCAGGGCAGCCTGGTCTACAACCCGCAGATCGGCGTCAATGGCGAACGCTTCGCCAGCTTCGGCAACTTGTCGCAGAAATGGGCGACGGGTGCCGAGTATGTCTCGTTCTTCCCGAACGTGCTGCTCGGCGTGCACAAGGACCATTTCTTCGCCATGATGATCGAGCCTGTGGCGCCGGATCGCTCGATCGAGCATCTCGAGATCTACTATGCCGATCCCGCCATGTGCGCGCCGGACTTCGCCGACATGCGCAAGCGCCACCTGGAGATCTGGCGCGAGGTCTTTCTCGAGGACGTGTTCGTCGTCGAAGGC
>DASZQC010000521.1:0-1510 GCA_035549815.1 Dongiaceae bacterium | reverse complement strand
CGGGTTGGTTGCGTCCTGCACCCATACGCGGCGGATATTGGTCTCGCGCGGCAGCAGATATTCGATGATCTCGCCGGTCTTTGGATCGAGCCGGTGGACGCGGTCGCTCAGCATCGCGCCTGACCACACCTGGCCGGTGCGATCGGCCGCGGCCATATAGGGCCCGTTCCACGGCGTCGGCAGCACCCATTCCTTCACCGCCTCGGTCTTCGGATCGAGCATGCCGATCCGGTTGGCCCCGAATTCGGCGAACCAGAGACGGCCCTGCTTGTCGAAGCCGCCGCGGCGCGGCTTGGAATTTTTCGTCGGCGTGTACCAGACCTTGAAGTCCTTGGTCTTGGCGTCGATGCGGCCGATGTCCGCCGCGGAAAATTCCAGCACGTAAAGATTGTTGTCGCGGTCGGCGGGTATGCCGTAGGAGTTTATCCTGCGGTTCTCACCGGGGATTTTGAACACGCCCATCTTCTCCCAGGCGCCGGTCTTGGTATCGAGCCGGAGGAACGAGTGGTCGTCCTGGTTGTTGGCCCACACCTTGCCATCGACATGCATCGAGCCCGGCATCACCATGGAGACATGCGTGTAGTCCGTCTGCACATCGGCGGGCAGCGGATAGGCCGTCATCTTATCGGTCTTGACGTCGAACTTGGCGATGCCGCCCTGATGCATGAGCGACAGCCAGATGTTTTCGTCTTTATCGAACTCCGCCTGCAGCAGGCCCCTCGGCTGATCCGTCTTGAGCAGCGGCACGGGATAGTCGGTCACCTTGCCGGTCTTGGGATCCAGCCGGCCCATGAATTGCGAACCGAAATCGGCGTACCAGGCGATGCCTTTGGAATCGACGATCACGTCGTGGGGCTGGGCGTCCTTTCGGGGCAGGTCATATTCGGTGATGATCACATGCGTGGCCTTGCCCTTGGGCCGGGGGAAGGTCTTCAGCGCGTAGTTCCAGGTGTCGCCATGGCTCAGATTGATCGTGGCCATCCATTCGGCCGCCGCCTTGACCGTGCTGCCGTCGCCGAAGGGCGTCGCGTCGTCCGAGAGGCTGCCGCGGTTGCCTTTTTTGACTTGCGGGTGAGCGGGCGTCGCCCCTTGCGAATACGTGCCCATCCGATTGATCAGCGGCGCGAATTCAGCGGCGTCGTGCTTGGAGCGCACAAGCCGCTCCAGCGTGTGGCACACGCCGCAATCCCACAGATTATGTTTCTGCGCGTCGGTCCCCGGCATCGACTCCATCCACTCGGCGTTGCTGAGTTGGGCGGAGAGGTCTTTGGTCGGGCCGAGTTTGATGTCGGCGACGGCGCGGGCGCCGGCGGTTACGTCGGCGGCGCCGGGGCCGATCAGGTCATAGCCGATGGCGCGTATCTTCAGGTTGTAGTGCGCCGGCGCCAGTTTGGCGGCGGGAAAGGCGTAGCGGCCCTTGTCGTCGCTGACCACGGTGACGGTGATGGTGGAGCCGTCGGCCTTGGCGCTGACCAGCACGCCTTCCATCAGGCCTTCCTTGGCCGAACTC
>DASZQC010000520.1:0-2602 GCA_035549815.1 Dongiaceae bacterium | reverse complement strand
TGGTGTTTGGTCGCGCCCAGCGCGACCATGACGATGGAGCGAGGGAGATAACATGGCCACGCGACAGACCCGCACCCTTGCCCATGCCGCGACGGCGCCCTCCACCCTGGTGCTGTTCCTGTGGATGATCGTGCCGCTGGGCATGACCATCTATTTCTCGCTGTTGCGCTACTCCCTGCTCGATCCGGGCAATGAGAGCTTCATCGGGCTGCTGAACTACGAATACTTCCTGACCGATCCGGCCTTCTTCACCGCGCTGTTCAACACGCTGAAGCTGGTGGGTGGCGTCCTGCTCATTACCGTGATCGGCGGCACGCTGCTGGCGCTGCTGCTGGACCAGCCCTTCTGGGGCCGCGGCATCGTGCGCCTGATGGTGATCGCGCCCTTCTTCGTCATGCCGACGGTGAGCGCCCTGATCTGGAAGAATCTGCTGATGCATCCGGTTTCCGGGCTGTTCGCCTGGATCGCGACCTCGCTGGGCCTTACCCCCATCGACTGGTTTGCCCAGGCGCCGCTGACCGCCATCGTTCTCATCGTCGCCTGGCAATGGCTGCCTTTCGCGACCTTGATCCTGCTGACCGCGATCCAGTCGCTGGACGAGGAGCAGAAGGAAGCGGCGCAGATGGACGGTACGCCACCGCTTTCCTTCTTCTTCTATATCGTGCTGCCGCACCTGGCGCGGCCGATGACGGTCGTGATCCTGATCCAGACCATCTTCCTGCTGAACGTGTTCGCGGAGATCCTGGTCACCACCGGCGGCGGCCCCGGCAATCTCACGACCAACATTCCGTTCCTGGTCTACGCCCAGGCGCTGCTGCAGTTCGACGTCGGCGGCGCATCGGCGGGCGGCATCGTCGCCGTCGTGCTTGCCAACATCGTCGCCTTCTTCCTGGTGCGCATGATCGGCAAGAATCTGGAGGCCTGAGACATGGCGCGCGCTCATTCCATCCAACGTCGCGGCATCACCACCATCGCCGCCTGGTTCTTCGGCTTTGTCATCTTCTTCCCGATCCTGTGGATGGCGCTGGCCAGCTTCAAGACCGAGCTGGAAGCCTTTGCCACGCCGCCCTCGTTCCTGTTCTTCGACTGGACCTTGGAGAATTACGCCGTTGTCCAGGAACGATCCGACTATTTCCACTTCGCGATGAACTCGATCCTGCTATCGCTGGGATCGACCCTGGTGGGATTGGTCTTCGCCATCCCCGCCGCCTGGGCCATGGCCTTCGCGCCCGGCAAGCGGACCAAGGACCTGCTGCTGTGGATGCTTTCCACCAAGATGATGCCGCCCGTCGGCGCGCTGATCCCGATCTACCTGATCTTCCGCGACACCGGCCTGCTGGATTCGCGCGGCGGCCTGATCGCGGTCCTGTTCCTGCTCAACCTGCCGATCATCATCTGGATGCTGTTCACCTACTTCAAGGAGATCCCGGGCGAGATCCTGGAGGCGGCGCGCATGGACGGCGCCACCCTGTGGCGTGAGATCGTCTATGTGCTGGCGCCGATGGCGGTGCCGGGCATCGCCTCCACCGTGTTGTTGAACGTGATCCTGGCCTGGAACGAGGCCTTCTGGACCTTGAACCTGACCACGTCCGATGCGGCGCCGCTCACTGTCTTCATCGCCTCGTACTCGAGCCCCGAGGGTTTGTTCTGGGCCAAGCTGTCGGCGGCCTCGACGCTCGCCATCGCGCCGATCCTGGTCATCGGCTGGTTCTCGCAGAAGCAACTGGTCCGCGGCCTCACGTTCGGAGCGGTGAAATGACAAAGATAAAACTGGGGGAGCGTGCGCATGGGTAGGATCGTCCTCAAATCCGTCCGCAAGGCGTTCGGGGAAGTGGTCATCATCCCCTCCATCGATCTAGAGATCGGCGACGGCGAGTTCGTCGTCTTCGTCGGCCCGTCGGGCTGTGGCAAGTCCACCCTGCTGCGCCTGATCGCCGGGCTGGAGGACGTCACCTCCGGCAAGGTCGAGATCGATGGGCTGGATATGACCGAAGCGCCGCCGGCCAAGCGCGGCCTCAGCATGGTGTTCCAATCCTACGCGCTCTATCCGCATATGAGCGTGCGCGGCAATATCGGCTTCGGCCTGAAGATGGCGGGCGAATCGCCCGAAATGATCAAGCAGAAGGTCGAGAAGGCCGCCGCGACCTTGAACCTGACGCAGTACCTGGACCGCAAGCCGCGGCAACTCTCCGGCGGCCAGCGTCAGCGCGTCGCCATCGGCCGCGCCATCGTGCGCGAGCCCAAGGCCTTCCTGTTCGACGAGCCCTTGTCGAATTTGGATGCCGCGCTGCGCGTGCAGATGCGCCTGGAGATCACGCAACTGCACCAGAGCCTGAAGACCACCATGATCTACGTCACCCACGACCAGGTGGAGGCCATGACCATGGCCGACAAGATCGTGGTGTTGAATGCCGGCAATATCGAGCAGGTCGGGGCGCCGCTCGAGCTCTACAACCGGCCGGCCAATCTGTTCGTCGCCGGCTTCATCGGTTCGCCGAAGATGAACTTCATCGGCGGCGCCGCGGCGAAGGAGGCGGGCGCCGCCACCATCGGCATCCGCCCCGAGCACAACACCGTCACCAAGGACGGCGATGGCTGGGAG
>DASZQC010000519.1:0-7422 GCA_035549815.1 Dongiaceae bacterium | reverse complement strand
GGCAACTTGCCGGCCTTCACGTCCTTGTCGAACAGCGGGTTCTCGCTGTAGGTCAGCTTCACCCCTTTCGCCGCAGCCTCCTCGACCTCCACCTGCTCCGCCCACGCACCGGTAAGGCCCTGCGGGTCCTTCACCGTCGGGCAGGATGCCGCCCATGCGCTGCCCGCTCCGAACGCCGTCAGCGACAGCACTGTCAGCATCGCCGTGGCTGCGCGTGTGCCTTGTCCCACAAACTTCATTGCATCTCTCCCCGTTTGAATGACGCCCAGAGTCGGACGTGCCCGATTAATGCCGGTTATTGGGGAAGATAAGATGACTAAGTGGTCATCAAGTCAATATGGGATGTGACCACTCAGGCATAATTTTCGTGGAGAGTTGCAACAATTATAGGATAATAAACCAAGCTAGATAATCGGCACCTCGGCCACCAGCACTTCGACCCCCGCCGCGCGCAGCACTTCGGCGAGCGAGGCCGGCGGCGCCTTGTCGGTCACCAGGCGCTGCACGCTGCGCGCCTCGCACACCTGAAACAAGGCGTGCCGGCACAGTTTCGAGCTGTCGGCCAGGATGGTGGCCTGCCGCGCGCTGGCGATCATCGCGCGCGCCACATAGGCCTCGTCGGCGTTGTAGTCCATGAACACGCCCGATGAATCGATGGCGCCGATGGTGAGCACCGCGTGATCGGCATGCAGACGCTGGATCTGCTCGATCGTGTGCGGCCCCACTGCCTCGTGGTTCTCGCCGGAATAGCGGCCGCCCAGAAGATGCACTTCGCTGCGCCGGGGCGAGTTCCACAGCTCCCGCGCCACCAGGATCGAGTTGGTGATGACGGTGAAGCGGCCGACGGTGCCGAGCGCCTCGGCAAAAGCGGTGGTGGTGGAACCGGCGTCGATCAGCAGGCTGTCGCCCGGCTCGAATAACAGGGCCGCGCGATTGGCGATCGCGGTCTTCTCGGCGCGCGCCGCCTCGCTGCGGTCGCCATAGGGGCTTTCCAACGCGGTCTGCGCATGCACGGCGCCGCCGTGCACCTTGCGCACCACGCCGCGCTCCGACAGCAGCGCCAAGTCCCGGCGCACGGTCTCGTGCGACGTGGACAACAGGGCCGCCAGCTCCTCGACGCTGACCCGGCTGGCTTCGCGGACGATGGCGGTGATCCGCTCCCGACGTTCTATAGGTTTCATATCCCAACTCAATGTGGCATGTTCATCACGTATATGACACCATGGTGACCATTTGGTCAATTTGGCATCTCGCTTTGATGAAATTTCGCGCAAGCGCTGGCTGTGTGAGGTTTCACACAGCGATTCGGGCATAGGTGTCGAGGGCGGCGATGTCGCCGGGCTCGGGCGAAGCAGCGCGGCCGGTTACGCCGCCGGCGTGTCCGCGGAGGGCTCGGCCGTGCGCTGGGGCGCGTCGGCACCGCTGATATCGTCGGCGCGGCGCAGTTTCGGAAACCACCACATCCACAGCAGGGTCACGAGCAGCGTGCAGATGCCACCGGCCACCGTCGCCGCGACCGGCCCGAACAGGGTGGCGGATGAACCGGCGCGGAAGGTGCCGAGCTCGTTGGAGGCGTTGATCAGCACGAAGTTCACCGCGGTGACGCGGCCACGCACCTCGTCCGGCGTCCAGAGCTGGATCAGCACTTCGCGGATATAGACGCTGACCATGTCGCTGGCGCCCATCAGCGCCAGCGCCGCCACCGACAGATAGAGCGAGGTCGACATGCCGAACACGATCGTGCCGATCCCGAAGACGGCGACCGCCGCGAACATGATGTGTCCGGCGCGGCGGCGGATCGGAAAGATGCCGAGATAGAGCGCCATGGCCAGGGCGCCGATGCCGATCGCGGCGCGCAGCAGGCCGAACTCGAACGGGCTCCCGACCAGGATGTCCTTGGCATAGATCGGCAGCAGCACCACGGTGCTGCCCAGCAGGACGGCGAACAGGTCGAGGGTGGTCGCGCCCAGCACGATCTTCTCCCGCCGCATGTAGTTGAAGCCGCCGAGGATCGCGCTCAGCATCGGTTCGTCGCGCGTGCGCTTCGGATCGATGCGCCGGATGCCGAACGCGCTGACGATCGAAATGGAGATCATGCCGAGCGCCGTGCCGAAGGCCAAGGTCGGCGAATGGCCGTAGAGGAAGCCGCCCAGCGCCGGCCCCGCGATCGCGCCGCACTGCCATGATGCCGTCGAGCACGAGATGGCCGCGCCGATCTCTTCCCGCTTCACCAGGTTTGGCGCCAAGGCATGCGCCGCCGGCGAATAGAAGGCACGCCCCGCCCCCAGCAGCGCGACCAGGCACAGGATCGGCCAGATCTGGTGGTTGCTGCTTTCATGCACCAGGAAGACGCCGAAGATGACGATGAACTCGACCGCCAGACAGGCGACGATGATGCGATGACGCGGAAAGGAATCGGCGACCGTGCCGGTCACCAGCACCAGCAGCAGCGTCGGCAGGAACTGCACCAATCCGACGAGGCCGAGATCGAATGGATTTCCGGAGATATCGTAGAGCATCCAGCCAACGGCGACGGTCAGGATCTCCGCCGCCAGGGTTGCCAGGGTGACGCTGAGTTCGAAGCGCAGGAAGTCCGGATTGCGCAGAACGGTCAGCATATTGGGCTGGCTGCTCATGCGCGCACCCCGCAGCTTTGCTTGTGGCTTGTTCGCAAGGCTCTGTTGGCTCTAGATTTCGCTTGATCGATGCGGCTGGCTCGGGGCACGAGTTATCGCCGATAGAGCCCCGGAAGGCAATCGACGTCACGTGTGAAGAACGAATGGCACCCCAGCGGCGAACGCCGGACTCCCTGAGAAGCGCGCGCTGGTTCGCGCCGGACGATTTGCGTGGTTTCGGCCACCGCTCGCGCTTCATGCAGATGGGCTATGACCGCGAGGATTGGGCGGGCCGGCCGGTCATCGCCATCATCAACACCTGGTCCGACATCAATCCCTGCCACGCGCATTTCAAGCAGCGGGTGGAGGACGTGAAGCGCGGCGTGCTTCAGGCCGGCGGATTGCCGCTGGAACTGCCGGCGCTGTCGCTGTCCGAGAATTTCGTCAAGCCGACCACCATGCTCTATCGCAACATGCTGGCGATGGATGTGGAGGAGTTGATCCGCTCGCATCCCATCGACGGCGCGGTGCTGATGGGCGGCTGCGACAAGACCACGCCGGCCTTGCTGCTCGGCGCCACCAGCGCGGGCGTGCCGGCCATCTTCGTCCCCGCCGGCCCGATGCTGCGCGGCAATTGGAAGGGCAAGGTTCTGGGTTCCGGCTCCGACGCCTGGAAATACTGGGACGAGCGCCGCGCCGGCAACATCAGCGATGAGGCATGGAGCGAGATCGAGGGCGGCATCGCCCGCAGCCACGGCCATTGCATGACCATGGGTACGGCCTCGACCATGACGGCCATCGCCGACGCGATCGGCATGACTTTGCCCGGCGCGTCATCGATCCCCGCCGCCGACGTCAATCATATCCGCATGTGCGCCGAATCCGGCCGCCGCATTGTCGAGATGGTGTGGGAAGACCTGACGCTCGCAAAGATCCAGACCCGCGCCGCCTATCAGAACGCCATCGCCGTCGCCATGGCGATGGGCTGTTCCACCAACGCCGTCATCCATCTGATCGCCATGGCGCGTCGCGCGGGCCACGATATCGGCCTGGCGGATTTCGATGCCGCCAGCCGCCGCGTGCCGGTGATCGCCAATGTGCGGCCGAGCGGCAGCACATACCTGATGGAGGATTTCTATTATGCCGGCGGCCTGCTGGCGCTGATGACGCGCATCGCCGCGCATCTCGACCTGGACCAGGAGACAGTCAGCGGCCGCACCTGGCGCGAGATCCTGGCCAATGTCGCCGTCTACAACGACGACGTGATCCGTCCGGTGGAGAAGGCCATCTATCAGGAAGGCGCGCTGGCCGTCCTCACCGGCAACCTGGCGCCCAACGGCTGCGTGATGAAGCCCAGCGCCTGCGAGCCGCGCCTGCGCCGTCACACCGGCCCGGCCCTGGTGTTCGACGATTATCCCAGCATGAAGGCGGCGATCGACCGCGACGACCTCGACGTCACCCCGGACCATGTCCTGATCCTGCGCAACGCGGGGCCGCAAGGCGGACCGGGCATGCCGGAGTGGGGCATGCTGCCGATCCCGGCGAAACTGCTGAAGCAGGGCGTACGCGACATGGTGCGCATCTCCGACGCGCGGATGAGCGGCACCAGCTACGGCGCCTGCATCCTCCATGTCTCGCCGGAAGCCTATGTCGGCGGTCCGCTGTCCCTGGTGCGCAACGGCGATCTGATCTCCGTCGATGTGGCGACGCGGCGCATTTCGCTCGACGTCGATGACGCGACCCTTGCCCAGCGCGCCGCCGCACGCAAGGTGCCGGAGCCGCGTTTCGAGCGCGGCTATGGCTGGATGTTCGCCCGCCACATCAGCCAGGCCGACCAGGGCTGCGATTTCGATTTCCTGCGCAGCGATTTCGGCGCCGCCACCGGCGAACCGGCGATCTATTAATCCGCGGCGGACACGGTTTCCGCAGCGCACACCGATGGTCAAGATCGCAAAGAACGGCCCATGGTTGCCGTTGAAGATAAATTTGCTACAGTTACGAGTACTGAGCGTTCTCGCCCGGCTGCCTTCGGGATGCAGCCTTTATGTTCCTGGGGAGGGCCAAACAGTGTCGAAATCGCTGGGTTGCTCGTGGCTGCGCCGATGGCTGGCGGGCGTCGCCTTTTGCGCGCTCGCATTCGCCGCCGCCTCACATCTGCAGGCGGCATGCGCGCAAGAGGCCGCGGACCAGGCCTTGTCGGAGGCCGCCAAGTCTCCGGATGGGGATGACGGGGATCCGCCCAGCCTGCTGCCGACCAACGAAATCTGGAAGGGCGATCTCGACGGCATGCGGCAGCGCAAGCAGATCCGCATCCTGGTCCCCTTCAGCAAGACCTTCTATTTCATCGACCGGGGCGGCAAGCAATTCGGCGCCACCTACGAGGTCGGCCGCGCCTTCGAGGATTGGCTGAACAAGCAGGACAAGGCCAAGACGCTGAAGACCAGCGTGGTGTTCATTCCCGTGCCGCGCGACAAGCTGCTGAGCGGCCTGGTCGACGGCACCGGCGACATCGCGGCCGGCAACATCACGATCACGGATGCGCGGGCGAAGCTGGTGCAGTTCAGCGATCCGCTGGCCTGGGGCATCAAGGAGATTCTGGTTACCGGCCCGAGCGCGCCGCCGGTCGCATCCTTCGACGATCTCGCCGGACAGGAGATTTTCGTCCGCGAGTCGAGCAGCTACCACGAACATCTGCTGGCCTTGAACCAGGCGCGCGAGGCCGCCGGCAAGCAGCCGATCATCATCTCCAAGATCGACGATGAGCTGGAGGACGAGGACATCCTGGAAATGGTGAGCGCCGGCCTGCTGCCCTGGGCCGTCGTGGACCAGCACAAGGTCAGGATCTGGAACAACATCCTGCCTAACCTCACGCTGCATTCCGACCTGGCGGTGCATGAGGGCGGCGAGATCGCCTGGGCGATGCGCAAGGACAGCCCCTTGCTGCTCAACACCGTCAACAAGTTCGTCGACCAGCACAAGCTCGGCACCACCTTCGGCAATATGCTGAAGAATCGCTATATGGGCGACAAATCGCCGATGAAGCGCGCGACCTCGGAGGAGGAGCTGAAGAAATACGAGCAACTGGTGCAGCTGTTCCGGAAATATTGCGCCGAGTACGATTTCGACACGCTGATGATCGCCGCCCAGGGCTACCAGGAATCCAAGCTCGACCAGTCGGCGAAAAGCCCGCGCGGCGCCGTCGGCATCATGCAGCTCCTGCCCTCGACCGCGGCCGACAAATCAATCGCCATCACCAACATCGAGCATGACCCCGGCAACAACATCCATGCCGGCGTCAAATACATGCGGCTGCTGGTCGACAAATACCTGGACGATCCGGCGCTGGACGACAAGAACCGCACCCTGATGGCCTTCGCCGCCTACAATGCCGGCCCGGGCAATCTGCGGAAATTCCGCAAGCTGGCGGCGAATTCCGGCCTCGACCCGAACATCTGGTTCGGCAATGTGGAGCATGCGGCGGCCGAGATCGTCGGGCGCGAGACGGTGCAATATGTCGCCAACATCTACAAATATTATGTCGCCTATCGCCTGGCGAGCGAACGGGCGCAGGAGCGCGCCAAGGTGAAGCAGGACCTGACCACGACACCTTGAGGGATCGACGGAATCGTTATTTGTCTCCCGGCCGCCACTTGCTCCAGGCGCGCCATTGCTCGGGGTATTGCCGCACCCACGGCTCGCTGCGGCGCAGGAACTCGGCTGTCGCCGCCGCACAAGCCTCGTCCGGCCCGCGGTCGGCGTCCAGCGCAATGGGCGACTCGATGATAACGCGGAAGCCGAGCTTGGGGTCGCGCACGGTGAAGGCGGGCAGCAGCGGCGCGCCGGTCGAGCCGGCCAGGCGCGGCGCGCCGACCGCGACCGGTAGCCGGCCGCCGAGCACCGGCCCCTTCACGAACTCGCTGCCCTCCGTCGAGGCGGCGACGATGGAGACCACCTCGCCGGCCTTCAGCGCGCGCATCATGCGCCGCATCGCCGTCGAGGGTGCGTTGCGGTCGAACACGATGCGCTGCGCCAGGTAGCGATCTTCCGGAGTGCAGCGGATGCGGTTCAGCACGCGGATGCCGAAGCGCGTCTCGGAAAAACCGTGCCGCACGCTGCTCAAGTGCGAGACCTTGTGGCCGCGTTCATGGATGACGATCTTGGTCGGGCCGCTGTTGAAGACGAAGGGCGCCAGCCACAGCACCGCGCCCTTGCCGTTGCTCAGCGCCCGCAGCAGATGCTCCTCGCCCTCCAGGCGAATTTGGGGGCGCCATCCGCCCGGGCGCCAGGCGCGCAAATCCTGAAAGCGCATTTCATAGACGCAGGCCTTCAGATCCTGCGCGATGCTTTCGGCGCGGCGGCGATCCACGTCGCCCAGCGCCGTCTGGATGCTTTTCGCGGTCTGCTTCACCGCGCGCCGGCTGGTCAGCAGCGGAATGCGCGCCGCCACGCGCCAGAGCGGCGCCCACCAGGATTCCGGCAGCACCCAGGCGGGGATCAGCAGCGATGCCAAGCCAAGAGCGATCAGCAGGTCGGAGATAGTCCAGTCCGGCTGCTGCGCAAGATTGCGCCGCCGACGCTTGACGAAATCTTTTCCCGCGCCCTCGGTCTCGGGAAGGACGTCAGATTTGTTCGACAGGATCGGCCCCCCGGCCTCACGCCCTGACAATGTCGGACGCCCCCAATGGCGTCAGATATTTGTCAGTTTATCGCGTCCGAGGAAAACGGGCCAGAGTGAGATCGCAGGTTTCGTCCACGGAGCCGCGCGCGGATTAGTCGAAATCCAATGGGCCGCGTAGCGTCCCGGTGG
>DASZQC010000518.1:0-4339 GCA_035549815.1 Dongiaceae bacterium | reverse complement strand
CGCCTGATCGCCGGCGCCATCGACGCCAAGTCGCCTTACACCGGCGGCCATTGCCAGCGCGTGCCGGTGCTGACCCGCATGCTGGCGGAGGCCGCCTGCGCCGACACCAAGGGCGCGTTCCGCGACTTCCATTTGTCGGAGCAGGAATGGGAGGCGGTCGATATCGGCTCCTGGCTGCACGATTGCGGCAAGGTGACGACGCCGGAATATGTCGTCGACAAGGCGACCAAGCTGGAATGCATCTATGACCGCATCCACGAGATCCGCATGCGCTTCGAGCTGTTGAAATGCGCGGCGGAGCGGGACTTCTGGCGCGCCGTCGCGCAGGGTGGCGACGAGACGACGCTGCGCGCCCGGCGCGATGCGGAGCTGCAGGCGCTGGACGAGGACTTCGCCTTCGTCGCCACCTGCAACGAGGGCGGCGAGTTCATGGATCCGGCCAAGATCGATCGCCTGAAAAAGATCGGCGAGCGGCGCTGGCTGCGCACCCTCGACGACCGCCTCGGCTGCTCCTACGAAGAGCGCGCGCGCAAGGAACGCACGCCGGCGCAAGCGCTGCCGGTGGAGGAGAAGCTGCTGGCCGACCGCGACGACCATATCGTGCATCGCCGCGAGAGCGAGATCATCGGCGCGGAGAATCCCTGGGGCATCCGCGTCGAGACGCCGCCCTACAAGTTCAATCGCGGCGAGCTCTACAACCTCGCCATCGGCCGCGGCACCCTCACCAACGAGGAGCGCTACATCATCAACGACCACATGACCCAGACCATCATGATGCTGGAGAGCCTGCCTTTGCCGCGCCACCTGGCGGCGGTGCCGGAGATCGCCGGCGGGCATCATGAGAAGATGAACGGCACCGGCTATCCGAAGCGCCTGAAGCGGGAGCAGATGTCGCCGGTCGCGCGCATGATGGCGATCGCCGACGTGTTCGAGGCCCTGACCGCCGCCGACCGCCCCTATAAGCGCGCCAAGACCTTGAGCGAATCCTTCAGGATCCTGACCAACATGAAGCGCGAGCATCATTTGGACCCGGACCTGCTCGACCTCTTCGTCACCGCCGGCGTGTGGAAGGATTACGCCGACCGCTTCCTCGACGCCGCGCAGATCGACGAGCCCGACACCGAAGCGCTGCTGAACGCGAAGCCGGCCTGACGCCAGGCCTGCCGAGGCTTATCAGTTCCCCGTCACGCTCCTGCGCCTAGTCTGGCCCGCCCCGCCTTCCGCGGGACCGGGCGCCGCGCGCGGCGTCTTGCCAATCGATTGCCCAGTGAGGACATCATGAATCGACGCAGTTTTCCGGCATTGCCACTGGTGTCGGCGTGCCTCCTGTTCGCCGGCCTCGGCCATCCGGCGATGGCCGATGGCAGCATCGTCACCGTCACCATGTGGGACAAGGGCGCCAACGCCGAGATGGCCATGGATCGCGGCATCGGCATGGCCCATGACGCGATGATGACCGGCATGATGGACGGGATGATGGGCATGAAGCTGTCGGCCGATACCGTGCCGGCGGGCGAGGTCACCTTCAAAGTCACCAACACTTCCAAGGATCAGGTACACGAGATGCTGGTGGTACCCTGGCCCGCCGACGGCAAGGGCCTGCCCTACAACCAGGCGGACGCCCGCTTCGACGAGGACGCCGCCGGCTCCCTGGGCGAGGTGGAGGAGCTCGATCCCGGCAAGAGCGGGGAACTCACGCTCAACCTGAAGCCCGGCAAATACGCCCTCGCCTGCAATGTCGCCAACCACTATGCCGACGGCATGTGGACCGAATTCACCGTGAAGTGAAGGCGGCCGCGCTTTGACCGGGACGGGGCGGGGCGGCGCGCGCTTTGACCAAGCCGCGCCGCGCCCGCCTGGGTGGGAGAGGACGGCGGGAGGCGCCGGTTCCTTTAAAATCCCTTCTCAGGCTTGGAGGAGTGCTCTAGGTAGAAGGGCAATTCTCCTCAACCGAGCCCTGCCATGGCCGATTTCGT
This sequence comes from Dongiaceae bacterium, assembly GCA_035549815.1. GTDB lineage: Bacteria > Pseudomonadota > Alphaproteobacteria > Dongiales > Dongiaceae > Dongia_A. Next base: position 2,363 of record DASZQC010000518.1, on the reverse strand, counting down.
CGAGCTCCTCTCGACCGCCAATGACCTGTTGGACAAGCGCGAGCGCGACAAGGCGGAGCGCGCGCTTAAAGCGGCCCAGCCTCTTGCGGTAACACCCGCCGAGCAAGCTCTGGTGTTGATCGGCTTGGCCGACGTGGCGTTCTATCGCGACAAGAACGACCAGCAGGCGTTGGACCTTCTGGAGCAGTCTCTGGCCCTGTCGCAACCACGCCTGGATCTTCGTTCCGACGATCGGCACGCGGCCCTGGCGCTCGCGAAAGCGTGCCGCGACAAGTCCATGTATCTGCTCATGATGCACCGCCCGGCCGAGGCGCTGGCGCCGTTGGACGCAATGCTCGATCGTCTCCTGGATCAAGTGGGCACGAATGACCCGGACGATGAAATTGAACGGCGCCTGTGTCGCACGATTGTCGACAGCATGCTGTTGAAGGGCGACCATCTGAAACACGAGCGCGGCGAAGATGGCAAGCGGGAGGCTGTTGCCTGCTACCGGGACCTCATTCGCCGGTTTCGCGACGTCAAGGACTTGGACGTGATGCGGGACCTTGCCCGCGCCATGCGCCGTTGCGGATGGGAGCTGGGCTGGCTGCGCCGCAGCGACGAAGAGATCGCGGCCTACGATGATGTCATCGCGACCTACGGGCACCTGGATGATGCAGGAATACGCGACGTCGTTCTGCAAGCCCTGGAAGGGAAGCTGCTGGCCTTTCGTGACCAGGAAGATTTCGAGGCGACGCTCGAGGCCTGCGACGATCTGCTTGCGCGTTACGAAAAAGATTCCAAGGAATCGACGATGGATATCGTCGCGCGCACCCTCATCCGCAAGGGCGGTGTGCTCAACAAGCTGGGCAAGATTGGCCCGGAATTGGCCTGCTACGAAAAGGTGATCGCGACTTGCGCGGATCATCCCGAGCCGGAGTTGCGCAAGCACGCGGCGGAGGCATTGCTGAGCAAGGCTGTCGCGCTGAGCGAAGCCGACCAAGCGGCGGCCGAGATGGAGTGCTATGACGAGCTCCTCCGTCGTTATGCCGAGGATGAGAGCGATCGGGTGCGCGTGGTCGCGGCGCATGGCTTGGTCCATATGGGCCTCAGCCTGCGCGCCATTGCGGAGGATGCGGCGGAGGACACCGGCGTGCTGGAGACCGATGCCGAGATCGCCTGCTATGACCGTGTCATCGCGCGATATGGCGATGAGGGGTCCGACAGCATGGCGCGCGCGGTCGCCGAAGCGCAGCAGCACAAGGGCGAGAGCCTTCTGGAGACCGGCCGCATGGCGGAAGCCGCCGCCTGCTTCGACGCCATCATCGACGGCTATTCCGACTCGCGTGACAGTGTCCTTGCCGAGATCGTGGCAGAAGCGCGCGCACTGCGGGCAGAGTGCTAGCTGCTAGACCTCCGGGCGCGTCGCGGTGGCGGCGAGGCTCGGGCGCTGGCGCATATGCGCCCACCAGCCTGCGAGGCGCGGATGCCGCGCCAGCAGCGCCGCGCCCTCGGCCGCGCGCACGCCGATGGAGATCATCGGCGCCAGGTGCAGGTCGGCGAGGGTGAACTGCGCTCCAAGCAGGAACGGCCCCGCATCCTTGGACTCCTGGGGCATCAATTCCTCGATCGCCGCGAAGCAGGTTGCGACGCGCGGGATGGCGGCGGCGATCTTCGCCTCATCGGGCGCGCGGCCTTCGCCCGGCGCGTCGCAACGCTCGACATAGATGTCCCAGACCAGCGGCCGGTAGAGATAGGCATCGGCCAGGCTCATGATCTGCGCCACCCGCGCCCGGCCGCGCGGATCGCCATTGGGACCGGAGGGCGGCATCAGCGCCGGCCCGGGAAACGCCTCATCGACATAGCGCATGATCGCCGCCGCCTCATAGAGCCGGAAGCCGTCATGCTCGAACGCCGGAATGCGCTTGAAGGGATGCAGCTTCGCATACCAATCCGGCACCGCGCCGAAGATGTCGACCTCGACCAGCTTATACTCGACGCCCTTCTCCGCGAGCGCCAACCGCACCGCGCGGACATAAACGGAATAGGCAGCGCCGTAGAGGGTGGGCAAGGACATGCCAGTTCCGCTTTGCTTCAATTTTCACGTGCCTAGTAGTTATGTTATTTTGCGCCGGAACTGTATCCAAATCCGGCGGATTGATGACCCTTGTAGTAGCATCAATTAAAGACTCAGTCGTGTGGATGGTCGCCGACTCCGCGATTACAGGCGGCCCTATCTCGCTTCGTGATCGTGTGGATGAAATAAAGGTGATCTCCTTACCAGGATCAGCCGCAGTAGCGTTTGCTGGAGACTCATTTCATGGACGTCGCGCACTGCATGAGGCACAGAGTGTTGGCAACGGCCAGCAGATTCTTGAACACCT
>DASZQC010000517.1:0-4318 GCA_035549815.1 Dongiaceae bacterium | reverse complement strand
ACGCAAAGGGCCGGGCAATCCGCCCGGCCCTCGCTCTCCCAGACTTTCAACTTGTTCGGCGTCAAGCTTACTCGGCCGCCTTGCCTGCGGCTTCGCTCATCAGCTTCTGCGCCAGCTCTTTCTTCTGCTCCGGCGTCATCTTCTTCACTTCGTTCTGGATGGCGCGCTCGTTGATCGCCTGGTTCCAGTAATCGAGCGATTCGATGCCCAATAGAGCGAATTTACCAACAAATTGCCGCAGCACCTCGTTGGTCGGGCCCATCACCCAGCCGGCCTTGCCGTCGCGCAGGTAACGTTCGATGCCGAGGCCGGGCTTGTAGCCGGTGCCGCCGCAAGCGTGCAGCATCTTGTCGGTGACATGCGCGACGTTCTTGGCCGCGGCGAACTTTACTTGCCACATCCAGGACAAATATTGCGCGCGCGGTAGCGCGGTCAGGTCGGTATGGATCGACCAGTCGCAATTGTTGGTGGCCTTGTCCATGGCCTGCGCCAGCGAATAGTCGAACATGCGGCAGGCGTTGGTGTCGATGATCGCCTCGCCCACGTAGTCCTGGATCGTCGGGTAGTCGCAGACCCGCAGGCCGACGTCGACGTGCTTCTTCTTCGTGGTGTGCGACTTGGCGATGTCGATCATGGCCAGCGAGATGCCGTTCCAGCAGGCCGACGAACAGAGCAGGAAGAACGGGTCGACGCATTCGTCGTTGGAATTGGCGCCGTCATTGATCGGGCCGACCAGGCGGTTCTCCGGGATGGTCTTGTTGTTGACCACCAGCGGGCCGGACTGGTTGCCGCGCAGGCCGAGGCCGTCCCAGTTGGCGGGATCGGCTTCCACTTCGTTGCCCATGATGAGGAAGCAGGAGAGGTTGGCGTAATTGCCGCCGAAATCGGGGCTGGTGGTCTGCACGATGTACCAATCGGCGAAGCCGCCCGACGTCGTCCAGGACGCCTTCTTGGTGACCTGCCAGCCGCCATCGACCTTCTTGGCGCTGGAGGAGACCGGGTACCAAAAGTGCGAGCCGGTCTCCGGATCGGAATAAGAGAGGGTGCCGACCAGGCAATCCTTGTCGATGCGGCTGAGGATGTCTTTCAGCGCCGGATTGTTATGGTGGCGGAAGAGCGCCGCGGCGACCGCGCCGAGGTGCATCGTGTAGCACATGGCGGTCGACGGGCAGCCATAGCGCGCGATGGTTTCCACCGCCATTGCCGCGGCCACATGGTTCTGCCCCAGGCCGCCCAGCTCCTTCGGCACGATGAGGCCGAGGAATCCGTGCTTGGCGAGGGTCTGGAAGTTCTTGCGCGGATAGATGAGCTTCTTGTCGCTCTCGACGGCGTTCTCGCGCATCGAGGTCTGGCAGAGGTCGATCAACTGCTTCTGCAGCTTCTTCTGCTCATCGGTCAGCAGCCATTGCGGATCGAACTCGAACCCAAGGCCCCAGAACGGTTCCTTGCCCCACATTTTGATGTCGCTCATCCCACCGCTCTCCCTTGCATTGGTCATGACATCTTTGGTGCGCGCCGTGCTGCTTGCGCGCCATCGGCCACGTTGCGGGCCTTGTGCTCTCCCTTGCGCGCCGGTCAGGTCGACCGGGCGGCCGCCATCTTAACCAGTCTGTCGAAGTGGACCAAAGTGCGACTTTCGGGCGGTTTCTTGAGCTAGACCGCTTCTAAGCCACTTGAAGGCCAATTAAACCAATTTCAGCCCAACCTGTCAAAGAGATCGGGCGGTTGGTAATGGTCGAAAATTGCGTCTTTGCAGGATATGTAGGCGCCATGACGGCAGAGAATGATTTCGAGATCTTCCTGGTCACCGCTCCGGGCCTGGAATCCGCGCTGTGCGCCGAGGCACAGGCTAAAGGATTCCAGGCGCCCAAGCCGGTGATGGGCGGGGTCACGGTGCAGGGTGGCTGGCCGGAGGTGTGGCGGGCGAATTTGGAACTGCGCGGCGCCAGCCGGGTCTTGGCGCGCATCGCCGAATTCCGTGCACTCCACCTCGCGCAGCTCGACAAGCGGGCGCACAAAGTGGCTTGGGGCGAGATCTTACGCCGCGATGTGCCGTTCCGGGTCGAGGCATCCACCAAGCAATCCCGCATCTATCACCAGGGCGCCGCGGCGCAGCGCATCCGGGACGCGATCCGCGACCAGCTCGGCGCACCGGTCTCTCCCGAGGCGGAACTCTGCATCAAGGCGCGCATCGAGGACGATCTCTGCACCATCAGCATCGACACGTCGGGCGAATTGCTGCACCGGCGCGGCCACAAGGAAGCCGTCGCCAAGGCGCCGATGCGCGAGAATCTGGCGGCCCTCCTGCTGCGCCAATGCGGCTATGACGGCAAGGAGCCGGTGGTCGACCCGATGTGCGGCTCGGGCACCTTCGTCATCGAGGCCGCCGAGATCGCCGCGGGCCTGAAGCCTGGCCGCTCGCGCCACTTCGCCTTCGAGCAGCTTGCGAACTTTGACGCGGCGGCCTGGCTGCGCCTGCGCGGCGCGGGGGGCAAGGCGGATCGCAAGGCAACCGCGTTGCGATTCCACGGCAGCGATCACGATGCCGGCGCGATCCGCATGAGCCGCGCCAATGCCGAGCGTGCGGGTGTTGCCGAACTGACGGAGTTTCAGCAGCGCGGCCTGGAAGAGGTGACGGCGCCGGACGGGCCGCCGGGCCTCGTCATCGTCAATCCGCCCTATGGCGCGCGCATCGGCAGCAAGAAGCATCTCTACGCGCTCTATCGGATGCTCGGCGAAACGCTCCGCGCGCGCTTCCGGGGCTGGCGCGTGGGCATCGTGACGAATGATGGGTCATTGGCGGAGGCGACGGGCCTGCCCTTCGCACCACCGGGCGGCCCCATCTCGCATGGCGGCATTCGCGTGACCCTGTTCCAGACCGGCCCGCTCAGCTAGTCGCTTCGGCTTACGCTTTCCCGCCGCGAATCTCCGCCGCGGCGCGGCGCAGGATTTCGGCGATGCGCTGCAGATCTTCCGGCGATGCGCCGATCCGCTCGGCCAGCGCATGCTTCAGCTCGTGGCGCGCGCGCATCAGCTCGACGATCTCCTGTGGGCGCCGGCCGCGGCCGAAGCGCCGCTCGCCCAAGGGCCAGGTGCCGAGGCCGGATTCTTCCTCCGCATCGCCGTCACCTTCATCCTCCTGCATCGCCTTTTGGGCGCGGGCGAAACGGTGACCGATCTCGATCAATTCGTTCAGCATCGCTTCGGCCGCCGCCTGGTTCTCCTTCAGGAAGGCCGCGCCGGTCTCGGTGATGCGATAGAGCTTCTTGTTGCCCTCCGCCTCGACGGAGGTAAAGCCGATCTCTTCGAGATAGGTGAGGGCGGGATAGATCACGCCTGGGCTGGGGCTGTAATAGCCGCTGGTGCGCTGCTCCAATTCCTTGATCAGCTCATAGCCATGGCGCGGGTTCTCCTGCAGCAGGAGCAGGACCAGCAATTGCAGGTCACCGGCGCCGAGCTTGCGGCCCATGCGGAAGCTATCGCCACCGCCGCGTCCATCGCGGCCGAAAAAACCGCCGTGGCGATGTCCGCCCCAGCCGCCGCCGCGCCGGCCGGCGCACTCATGCCAGCTCCTATGATCTTGTTTTTCCTGATGAAATCTCATCTTCATCTTCTTTCGATTGTGTCTCTTGACATATCGTAAGATATATTTTTGAATAGAAATGTCAAGGCCGCTCCCGCCGCTGCGCCGGCAGCCCCATCACAACCCAGCATCGGCGCCAGAGGGATCGACCATGAGAACGACACGACTGCAAGTTCTGCGGCAGCGCCATGGAATCGCGCCCGCAGGCAATGAAGGAAAATGGATGATGTTCACGAGTACGGTGCGCGTGCCGACGATCAATGCCAGCCGCTATCTGCAGCAGCTCTGCAAACACTGGACGCACAACCTGACGGTCGAGTTCACGCCGGAGGCGGGCAAGGTGATCTTCCCGCGCAATGCGCGCGGCGCCGACTGGCCGGGCGACGCAACCCTGACCCTGCAGGCCCACACCGACAATCTCGAATGCCGGCTGGAAGCCAGCTCCGACGGGCAGTTGGAAGCGTTGAAGGATGCGGTGGCGCGCCACCTGGACCGCTTCGCCTTCCGCGAGGCGCCGCTGACATACGATTGGCAGGGTGCCTGAGGCATCTCCTGCCCTTCTAGCCCTTCCGGTCGAGCGGGCCCAGTTGCAGCTCGAGATACTGGAAGGCCGCCCGGCGCAGGTCCGCATGGCCCAGCGCCTGGCTGTCCAACGCGCGCTCCAGGAACAGCCCGTCGATCAGCGCCTGGAAATTCCGCGCCATTTCGGCGGGATCGACCGGCCGGTCTCGCTCC
>DASZQC010000516.1:0-9840 GCA_035549815.1 Dongiaceae bacterium | reverse complement strand
CGCAGATCCGTCGCGGCGTCATCGACTTCATCGGCGCCGCGCGGCCCTCGATCGCCGATCCGTTCCTGCCGAAGAAGATCGAGGAAGGCCGCATCGACGACATCCGCGAATGCATCGGCTGCAACATGTGCGTCTCGTCGGACTTTACAATGGTGCCGATGCGCTGCACCCAGAACCCGACCATGGGCGAGGAGTGGCGCAAGGGCTGGCATCCGGAGATCATCGCCCCGCGCAAGTCAGACGAGCGGGTGCTGATCGTCGGCGCCGGTCCGGCGGGCCTGGAATGCGCGCGCTCGCTGGGCAACCGCGGCTATGAGGTGGTGCTGGCGGAAGGGCGCGACGATCTCGGCGGCCGCGTGCTGCAAGAGAGCAGGCTGCCCGGCCTTGCCGCCTGGCGCCGGGTGCGCGACTACCGCGTGCAGCAGGTCCAGCGCATGCCGAATGTCGAAATCTACCTGGAAAGCAAACTCTCCGCCGACGACATCCGCGATTACGGCTTCCCCAAGGTGGTGCTGGCGACCGGCGGCACCTGGCGGCGCGATGGCATCGGCCGGTATCGCGCGACACCCGTGCCCGGCCTGGACCAAGTCTCGGTGTTCGGGCCGGAAGATATCTTCGCCGGCGTGTCGATTCCCGGTCCGGTGGTGATCTACGACGATGACCGCTACTACCTGGGCGGCGTGCTGGCCGAACAGCTCCGGCTCAAGGGGCTGGAGGTGACGTTGGTGACGCCGGCCTCCGACGTCTCCAACTGGTCGCACGCGACGCTGGAGCAGGGCTGGGCCGAGGAGCGGCTCTATGATCTCGGCGTCGCCATCATCGAGAAACACGGACTGGTCGCGGCAGGGAAGGGCGCGGTGACGATCGAGCATGGCGGCAGCGGCCGCCAGTGTTCCTTGCCCTGCGCGTCGCTGCTGTTCGTCACCATGCGGCTACCGAACGACGCGCTCTATCATGATCTGCAGGCGGACCCGGCGCGGTTGGAAGCGGCGGGGATCAAATCGGTCCTGCGCATCGGCGACTGCTTCGCGCCGTCGACCATCGCCGCCGCGGTCTATTCAGGCCACCGCTGCGCTCGCGAGATGGACGAACCGCCGGGCGGCGATGTTCCCTTCAAGCGCGAGCTGATTGCGCTGGAGCAGGCCGGAAGCTAGGCGAACTTCACGCTCTTGATCGTGTCGCCCTGCTTCAAGGCGTGCATCACATCCATGCCCTCGACCACCTGGCCGAAGACGGTGTGGTTGTTGTCGAGGTGCGGCTGCGGCTCCAGCACCAGGAAGAATTGCGAGCCGCCGGTGTCGCGGCCGCGATGCGCCATGGAGAGGGCGCCTTCGACGTGTTTGTGCGGGTTGCCCTTCAGCTCGCAGGCGATCTCCCAGCCCGGCCCGCCGCCGCCGGTGCCGTTGGGGCAACCGCCCTGGGCGACGAAGCCGGGGATCACGCGGTGGAAGGTGAGGCCGTCATAGAAGCCGTCCTCGGCCAAGGTGTAGAAATTGGCGACGGTGTTGGGCGCCACGTCCGGATAGAACTCGATGGTGATGTCGCCGCGATTGGTCGACATGACGGCCTTGGTCAGCGTCTTCAGCTTGTCCGGCGCGATGTCGTGAGTTTTGAGCTTGGCCATGGTGTCTCCCGTGGACTTGAGGTTCCGGGCCTTGGTAGCGGGCAGGAACGCCGCTGTCGACCTTATTTGTTGCCGGCTATCTCTTAAGCGTTCGCCCGACCAGGGGCGCGAATTCTGCCGCCAGTGCCTGATAGAGCTGGCGCTTGAAGGGCACGATCAGGTCGGCGATTTCCTCCAGATCGGCCCAGCGCCAGGCGGAGAATTCGGGGTCGGCGGTGGCGATGTTGATATCGCGGTCATCGCCGATGAAGCGGAAGGCGTACCATTTCTGGCGCTGGCCGCGGAACCGGCCCTTCCAGATCGTCGGTACCAGTTCGACCGGCAGGTCATATTGCAGCCAATCCTTGCTCTCGCCGATATAGCGGGCGCGGTCGGTGCCGATCTCCTCGCGCATCTCGCGCCAGGCGGCCTGCAGCGGCTCTTCGTGGTCGTCGATGCCGCCCTGCGGCATCTGCCAGGCCGGGCCGGGATTGTCGAGGCGCTGGGCGACGAAGACCTGGCCCTTCTGATTGAACAAGGCGATGCCGACGCACGGCCGGTAGGGCAGGCGGGCGATCTCCGCCTCGCTAAGGGCGGTTGGGGCAGGTTTCTTGGCCATGGCAGTTGCTTGAGAGGTCAGCCGCAGGATTGGTTGAGCCGTCAACCAATGTCCTAGTCTTCGACCAAAGAACTGACCCGCACAAGAGACAATTCCACGGCCGGGTCCTGGCTGGGCTGCGACCAGCTCCGCGCCAGGGCCATGGCGTTTTCCGGGTTGGCCAGCACCAGGGCGGCGCCGCGCTGCCGGACCAGGCTTTTCAGCGCCAGGGTCTCGCGCGCCACGCCGGCATCTTCCAGCGTGTCCTGGAACGCACGGTCGGCCGCGATGGTCCGCGGCGCCGTCACCGGCAGGCCGACGATGATGAGCCCGGCCGCCTGCAGCCTTTCCAGGATCGGCGTCAGGGCTGTCGCATCGCCCAGGAAGGAATCGGTGATGCTGATGGTAACGCCGGTCGCTTTCGGCGCCGCCGCCAGGATCGCGTCCAGGCGGCGCAGATTCTCCGCCGGCCCCAGCTCCGTCAGCAGGACCCGTTCATCGGTCTCGTGCGTGCCGGACGCGACGCCAAGCTGCAGGTCCACCAGCGCCTCGTGCCCATAGGCGCGCGCCGCCGCGATCCAGCCGGCCAGATCCTCGGTGCCGGCGCCGAAGCTGAGCGCAACGTCGGCCGGCGCCGCGACGATGGCCTGCGCGGTCAAGGCGCGGTCCAGTCCCAGCCCCGTCGCCACCAATGCCAGGCGCTGCGCCTCGGCCACGGCGCCGGTCCGGCGCGGCTGCGGCGGCACCGCCGGCGCGGCCTCGGCTGCGTCCAGCGACAAAGCGGGATCGGGCGGATATTGCTCCAGCAGTTCGGCCGGCGACAGATCCTCGTCGATCTCGATCATCGGCGCCGGCGCGGCCGCGGGCGTTGCCGTGTCCTGCGCCGCCATGGGTGGCATGGTCTGCAACGGCGCGGCGGGGTCGGATGCGGTCTGGTTTGCCGGGGGCGGCACGGCGGGTCCCGGTGCGACGTTGCCGGGCAGCGACAGGGTCGCGCCGCTGCCTGCCTTGCGGTCGCCGGTCGTCTGATAGGTGATGAAGATGCCCGCGCCGAGCAGCAGCGCCAGGGCCACAATGAAGCCGGGGCCGCCGAACAGCCCGAAAACGCTGCGCGGCGGCCCCGAGATCGCCAAGAGGTTACACCCTGTCCCGCGCCGCCCTTAGTTGGCGGCCTGCTTCTGCAGCAGCGACAGGCCGCGCAACAGGTCCAGCGCGCGGGCCAACTGATAATCCGCCGAGGGGCGCGCGATCTGCACCTTTTCCGAACCGGTGAAGGGCTCGCTGTCCTCCGGCATCGGCGGCGTCTCGGATTCCGACGTCTGCCCCGGAACGACATTGGTGCCCGGTGCCGCCTCGGTGCCCGGCGTGTCCTCGGACTCGGCCGGCTTCTGCGTGTTGGACGCCCCCGGCTGGGCCGGCGCGTCATCCGGGTTGCTCAGGGCGCCGCGCAGGTCGCCCTCGTGGCGGCCATTGTCCGGGCCAAGGCTCTCGATCTTCGCCTGCTGCACCTCGATGTCCGGCTCGATGCCTTTGGCCTGGCTCGAGCGGCCCGACGGCGTGAAATAGCGCGCCGTGGTCAGGCGGATGGCGCCATGGTTGGGGATCGGGATGATCGACTGCACCGAGCCTTTGCCGAACGACTTGGTGCCGAGCAGGATGGCGCGGTGATGATCCTGCAGCGCGCCGGAGACGATCTCCGACGCGGAGGCCGAGCCGCCATTGATCAGGATCACGATCGGCTTGCCCTCCATCAGGTCGCCGGCTTCGGCGTTCCAGCGCTGCGCTTCCGCCGCTTCGCGGCCGCGGGTGGAGACGATCTCGCCCTTGTCCAGGAAATCGTCGCTGACCGAGATGGCCTGGTCCAGCAGGCCGCCCGGATTGTTGCGCAGATCCAGCACCAGGCCGGTCATCTGGTTCTTGGTCGCGTCCTTGAGCTTGGTCAGCGCCTCGCGCAGGCCGCTGTCGGTCTTCTCGCTGAAGCTGGAGATGCGGATATAGCCGACATTGCCGGCCTCCAGCTCCCAGCGCACGGATTTCACCGCGATGACGGCGCGCTTCAGGGTGACGTCGAACGGCTCCTGCTGGCCGCGGATGATGGTCAGCTTGATCGAGGTGCCGATCTCGCCGCGCATCTTCTCCACCGCGTCATTGAGGGTGAGGCCGGTGATCGGCTCGCCATCGAGATGCGAAATCAGGTCGCCCGGCTGCAGGCCCGCATCGGCGGCGGGCGTGCCGTCCATCGGCGCCACCACCTTCACCAGGCCGTCTTCCATGGTGACTTCGATGCCAAGGCCGCCGAACTCGCCCTTGGTCTGGACCTGCATGTCCTGGAAGTCTTTCTGATTCAGATAGCTCGAATGCGGGTCGAGCGAGGTCAGCATGCCGTTGACCGCGGCCTCGATCAATTTCTCGTCATCCGCCTCCTCGACGTAATTGTCACGGATGCGCTCGAACACCTCGCCGAACAGGTTGAGCTGCTCATAGGTGTTGGAGCTCGAGGCCGCCTGCGCCTTGACGCTGGCGCCGTGAAAGGCGATGCCGCCGATGGTGAGGCCAGCGGCCAATGCCGTGGCGGCAAGAAGTGTGGTTCGGATCATGCGCTGAGCGACCTTCTGTGAGATGCGGGTGAAATCGTCGTGGTCCAATTGTTCCGACCGAAGTCTAGTGCGCCACGGGCTAATGAGTTCCTTACGTGGCCAGCCCCTTATTTGGTTCGTCTCTAGGGGGCCAACCAGGGGGCCGGATCGAACGGCACCCCGCCGCGGCGCAGTTCGACATAAAGCTGCGGGTGGGTGCCTGGCGCCTCCGCCATCGCGCCCACCGGCTCGCCCGCCTTCAGCCATTGCCCCACCGCAACGGCGACATGGGAGAGACCAGCCAGCACCGTATGATAGCCGCCGCGGTGTTCGATGATCAATATTTGCCCATAGGACCGGAACGGCCCCTCGAACACAATTTGGCCATCAAAGGGCGATACGATCTGGGCGCCTGGGCGGGTGGAAAACACCAATCCCTTGCCCTCGCCGAAGGCCTCGGTCCGTTCTCCGAACTTGGCGACGATGTCGCCCCGCGCCGGCCGCGTCAGGCTGGCGTCAGCGGACGGGAATGAACGCAAATCCACCGGTGGCGGCGTGCTGAGCGCCACGGCCAGATCGGGCTGCGGCGGCCGCGCCGCGGTTTGCACGCTGCCGGCCTCCTCGTCCGTCTCGGCGGCCTCGGACTCGTCCTCCGCCGCTTCGGCGGCGGCAGCGGCGGCTGCCGCCTCGGCCTGCCGCTGGCGTTCCGCTTCCGCCGCCGCGGCTGCGGCCAGGCGGTCCAGCAGATCCTTCAGGTCGCGCGCCTGCGAGGCCAGCTCCTCCTGCCGGCGGCGCTGCTCGGCATTCTGCTGCTGGGTGGCGTCGCGCAGCTTCGACTTGGCCTCCAGCAGCGCGCCGAGCTGCCTGTTCTGCTTGGCAAGGTTGCGCACCGATGCGGCCAGCTCTTCCTGTTTCGCCGTCGTCGCCTCGTGCAGCTCCTGGATCTCGGCCAGGTCGCTTTGCAACTGCCGCGCCCGCGCATCCAGCGCCTGGGTCGCCGCGGTCAGCAGCCGCGCCGCGCGCGCCTCGTCGACGGCCGGCCGGTCGGAGAAGAACGCCGCCTGCGAGGGGCGCAGCGACAATCGCTCCAGCGCCATCAGGGTGCGGCTCAACTGGCCGCGCTTCTGGGCCAGCTCGGCGGAGCGCGCCGCCTCGCGTGCCGTCAGCTCTTCCAGGTCGTTTTCCAGGTCGTTGGCCTGCTCTTCCGCGTCCTGCACCGCGGCGGCGGATTCGATCAATTGCCGCTGCAGCCTGGCCACATCCTTGGCCAGTTGCTCGGCCTTGCGGTTGAGTTCGCCGGCCTCGATCTTGCCCTGGTCGAGCTGCTGCTGGATCGCCTCCAGCTCCTGCAACGACGGCGCCGGCGATTGCTGGTCGGCGGCCTGCGCCCCCATCGCAAGGGTGGCCGCGATGCAGACCGCAAAGGCGGCCAGCGGAAGCTCACGCGGTGGCACGGGCGCGCGCATCCTCGCCTGGTTGCAGCAGCGAGTGCCCGGTCATCACCGCCGGCTTCGGCAGGTTCATCAGTTCCAGCAGCGTCGGCGCCACGTCGGCCAGCTTGCCGTCGATGACGCGGCGCGGCCCGGCGCCCAGCACGACCACCGGCACGCGGTTCAGCGTGTGCGCGGTGTGCGGCTCATGCGTCACCGGGTCCTCCATGGTCTCGGCGTTGCCGTGGTCGGCGGTGATCAGCAGCGCGCCGCCCTTGGCCTCCACCGCGGCGCGCAAGCGGCCCAGGCACTTGTCGACCGCCTCCACCGCCTTGATGGCCGCCCGCAGATCGCCGCTGTGCCCGACCATGTCGGTGTTGGCGTAATTGACCACCACCAGGTCGAACTGGTCGCTCTCGATCGCCGCCACCAATTTGTCGGTCACCTCGAAGGCCGACATCTCCGGCTTCAGGTCGTAGGTCGCCACCTTGGGCGATGGCACCAGGATGCGCTCCTCGCCCGGAAACAGCCGCTCCTCGCCGCCGTTGAAGAAAAAGGTGACGTGCGCGTATTTCTCGGTCTCCGCGATGCGCAACTGCTTCAGGCCCGCCTTGGCGGCGATCTCGCCCAGGGTTTCGGTCAATTCCGCCGGCGGAAACAGGCAGGGCATGAATTTGGCGAGCGCGCTGGAATATTCGACCAGGCCCAGCACCGCGGCGAATTTCGCGATGTGCCTGCGCTTGAATCCGTCGAAGGCGGGATCGAGCAGCGCGCCCAGGATCTGGCGCGCGCGATCGGCGCGGAAATTGCCCATCAGCAATCCGTCGCCATCCTTGATCCCGGCGAATCCGGCGATCAAGGTCGGCTTCACGAATTCGTCGGTCTCCTCGCGCGCATAGGCCGCGCTCACCGCTTCCGAGGCGAAGGCGGCGTGATACGGCGCCTCGCCGAAGAAGGAATTGTAGGCGAGCTCCACCCGTTCCCAGCGCTTGTCGCGATCCATGCCGAAATAGCGGCCGCCCACCGTGGCGAAGCAGACCAGCGGCAGGCCGGCGATGGCGGCCTGCACCTCGTCGACGAATTGCTTGGCGCTGCTCGGCGGCGTGTCGCGCCCGTCGAGGAAGGCATGCAGCGCCACTTTCACGCCGGCGGTGCTGACGATCCTCGCCAGCGCCACCAGGTGGTCCTGATGCGAGTGCACGCCGCCCGGCGACAGCAGTCCCATCAGATGGCAGGTGCCGCCGCTTTGCTTCAGTTTGGCGATGAAATCCTGGAGCTTCGGATTGCCCGCCAGTTCGCCGCTGGCGATCGCCTGGTCGATGCGCGGCAGATCCTGCATCACCACGCGGCCGGCGCCGAGATTCATGTGGCCGACCTCGGAATTGCCCATCTGCCCCTCGGGCAGGCCGACATGCAGCTCGGATGCGTCGATCAAGGCGTGCGGGCAATCCTTCAGCAAGGCATGCCAGTTCGGCGTCACCGCCTGCTCGACCGCGTTGTGGTCCAGTTGCGGGCGGTGGCCCCAGCCATCCAGGATGCACAGCACGACGGGTTTCGGTCGCTTGCTCACGCTCTTCATCTCTCTCGCTGTTCTCTCTCACTCGCTGACGTAGGCGGGGCCGACGCGCTCGAACGAAGTCGGCTGGCCATAGAATTCCCGCAGCGCCCCGGCCAGGAAGGCCTGCCACTCCTCGGAGGTGGCGGTGATGCGCACATCAGGAATACCGCCATCATCGGTGATTGTTCCGGCCAGCTTCTTGTCCTTCACGGCCTGCACCAACGCGGCGCTCTCCGGAAACCAGACCGACAGATGATCCTTGTCCGCGACCTCGTATTTGCCGATCACATAACCCGCTTCCGATCCCGTGACCACCGCATTGATATAGTCGCCGGACTCGAGATGCGTCACATGGCCGTCATAGGTCTCGACCTCGCCCAGGCCCTCGACGCCATGCTCGGCGATGGAGAATTTCATCGCCCCGGCTTCGGTGGCAAAGACATGGGCGACCAGGTAGCCGTCCTCCTCGGTGGAGATCCAGGTGCCCCACAGGCGGGCGTCGGACTTGGCGGGGTCCGCCGGCGCGATCGGATGCTCCGATTCCGGCACGCAGCCGGCCAGCCATGCGGCCGCCAGTCCGACCAGAATCATCCTGGGGGCGAGACGCAGCAAACCCATATGAACGACTCTCCTTTGCGGCGGCCGATTCGGGCCTAATCGCGGTGATAGGGGTGCCCGGCCAGGATCTGCTGGGCGCGGTAAATCTGCTCCACCAACATGGCACGCGCCAGCATGTGCGGCCAAGTCATTTGCCCCAGCGACAGGGTGAGATTCGCCCGCTGGCGCAGCGATTCGGCCAGGCCGTCCGCCCCGCCGATGACAAAGGCGATCTCCGCCGCCCCCTGGTCGCGCCAGGCCCCCAGCTTTTGCGCAAAATCCCGGCTGCCGAGCTGGCGGCCGCGCTCGTCCAGGGCCACCAGGACGCCTTTTCCTTTGGCCCCGCCTTTCTCGAAGGCCTGGGTCAGCAATTCCGCCTCGCGCGCCTTCAGCTCCACCCCGCTCAGCGGCCGGCGCTCCTCGACCTCTTCGATGGCCAGCGTCCATTGCAGGCGCCTTGCATATTCGGCGATCAGGGCCGCTTCCGGCCCGCCTTTGGCGCGACCCACTGCCAAAATCCGCAGCTTCATGACAGGTTTGCGGTCAAGGCTTTGCGCCGGATTTTACAAGGGAGCGGGATCATGATGCGGCTTTTGAGGCTGATAGGGCTTTGTGGCCTGATGATGACGGCTGCGGGCTGCGCCGCCGTGCGGGAGCGGCCGGCGGTCGACCCGCAACTGGTGCGCGGCAACATCCTAAGGTTGGGGGACGCGGAATGGAATGCGTTCGGCAACCAGACCATCTATCGCGAGGCCGGACGCGAGCGCATCGACCCCGTCGGCGTCTGGGAGGATGAGCGCCGCGGCAGCCCGCGCATCGCCCAATATTGGAATGCCGTGGCCGAGGATTGGACCGGCTATGATTGCGACAAGCCCTGGTCGGCCGCCTTCATCTCCTGGCTGATGCTGGAATCCGGCGTCGCGGCCAAGGACTTCACCTTGAGCGGCCTGCATGCCGATTACCTGCGCGACATCGGCCGCCAACAGAATGCCGGCAATGCCCGCTTCGCCCTGCGGCCGGTGGGCGATTACACGCCGCGCCCCGGCGACCTGATCTGCGCCACCCGCGCCGGTTCGCGCATCGACGACATCAACGCCATCCCCGACGGCACGCCGATGCATTGCGACCTGGTGACGCTGAACCAGAATGGCCGCATGGAAAGCATCGGCGGCAACGTCCGCAACTCCGTCTCCAAGACGGTGCGCCAGGTCGATGCCCAAGGCCGCCTGCCCCTCGACGGCGACCGGCCGTGGGTGCTGGTGGTGCAGAACATGTACCCCTAGCCGGGCCTCTATGAATCTAGAGAGATTCGTCATGGTCGTGCGTGGCACGACCAAGACGACGGAGTTTGATCAGAATTGGCGGCTACGCCTGCATGCGACGATCGCCGGCGGCCTGTTCTGCCACGCGCTCCGCGGGCAGGCGCAGGATCACGCTTGTGCCGCGGCCGACATGACTGTCGACCTGGATGTCGCCGC